>NZ_PJBX01000038.1:0-1840 GCF_002836335.1 Psychrobacter sp. Sarcosine-02u-2
CCAGTAGTGCCACTCTCACAATCTACCGCCATAGCTTGCTTTTTCACCAACGCTAAGCCGCGAACCGTTGTGATATCTTCTACTGGAGGTATTGCTTTAGGCGCACCTTCTGACTTTGGAATCAAAGTGACAATCGTTTTTTCCTTTGTAGCGTCTACATCATTCGTAGAGCTTATTGGCGTAAACATTGGTGCATTATTTGCTGACATATTATATCTAATAGTGACTTTCTCACCAGCTGGTATACCATCCGGTAATGCGTCGTGTAAGTCATATACATAGACACCATTAACAGGATTAGGCTTAGGATTAATTTTAACTTGCGTTCCTGTTGTACCTGTACCATAAGCGACGGTTACGCTCTTAGGCACTATATTGATCAAATCTGGTGTTTCACCATCAAAGTCATTGATAGTAAAGGTTAGCTCATCAGCTTTACTACCCTCAACATCTTTACCGTTATTGGTAATGACGGTTTCATGGGTAACTTGTCCGGCAGTAGCAGTCTCATCAAGCCCTGTCTTAGGTGCGATTTCTCTAACAGTTACACCAGTTAGGGTTAAAGCACGCTTAATAGTCGCCAATGATAATGGTCCAGTCGAGTCATCACCATTCTTCGCAGGGGCTGTACCATCTATGGTATTAACATCGGCATGGGTAGCAGGGTAGAAGTCACCAACTTTCAGCTCTTTACCAATGTCTGTACTATCGACAAGGATGTTATCAGTTCCATTATCAGCAGTGCTAGCATCGTTATCCAAGTTATCAGTGACGGCGACATGATTGATCAAGGTCTCGGCCATTTCAGGAGTAATGCCAGCTCCTTCAGCTTGTTTGACTGTAAAGACAATAGTTATTTTTTGACCTTTTGGGATATTGACGCCAGTAACATTAAAGCCTGTGTTGGCAGGATTATTGATAGTGCCATTGCCATTAATAGTGACGTTGCTACCCAATGTGATATTAGTGGCTTTTAACGTCTCTGCCATTACTATGCCAGTTGGTAGGAAGTCTTCGATAGTAATACCTAAGGCATCAGTAGCAAAAGGGGTGTCATGGTTGGTCACTACAACTGTATACTCAGCAGTATCTGCGGTATTATTGAGGTCGAGACCATTAGTAATGGTTTTAACGATACCAAAGGTAGGTAGTCTCGTGAATGAGCTATTAGTATTCTTAAGAGATGTGATTGGAGCAACAGGATTCGTCTTAGCTGCTAGTGCTCGACTGGTGGCAGTTATTTCTAGCGATTTTTCGTCACCACCCTTATTGCCATTGGTTTTGGCTTTAATAGTAAACTCAACACGCTCTCCTTTTTTTAGAACAGACGGTAGGACGCCACCCGCAGTGTAGGCTAAGTCATCGCCTCTGCGAATTTCAGTTTTTCCATCCGTGCCGCCATATACGATGAATGAGATTTTTGATGCGGCCTGGTCATATATACCGTCAGTGGTACCTATGGTTATATCATAGATATCATCACTGTTACCTGTGTTAGTTAGAGTATGTTTAAAGGTAACGAAGCCATTAGGAGCGACTTCTACTTTCTGATTTTTATCATCATCTTTAGTACCTTCTTGTCCTGGTCCTGTATCATCGTTATTGGCAGTCAAGGAAAATGATATTTGTTCTGATACGCTGATTTTTACGATATTAGATTTAACGACTGGTTGGTCCTGCTCACTAACTTTATAACTAGCACTTGCTTGGTTAGTGATGTCTATGCCCGTTGTTGTTGTGGGTGTTGTTGTTTCTGCTGCGTTAGCAGTTGTGCTCATACCGAGCACAGCGGCGATCCCGACGGCTAGCAAGCTGTGATTAAAGGTGTTTGATCTCATAT
>NZ_PJBX01000039.1:0-1765 GCF_002836335.1 Psychrobacter sp. Sarcosine-02u-2
AAGCGCTTGCATCTCAGCGATTTCACGCTTTTGTGCTTCGATAATGTCATCAGCAAGCTGACGTACACGTGGATCTTCGATATCAGCACGCGAACTGGTCAAAATAGCAATCGAGTGATGCGGTATCATCGCCTGCATCCAATCCACTTGATCGACCGTTTGCTGAGAGCGTACGCCCCAAAGACCAAAGGCAAATAAAACTACGCTAACCCCATAAACCATCAAGTTTATCTTGGTTTTTTTATACATATTAGTCATAAAGGCGAGCATGATAATTGCCATTACCGCGCCCATATACAGCGCCATATAAGCTCGGGTTTCACTAAAGTAAATATGATCCCACTGATAGGTGTTAAAATACATCATGATAAACATCACCACTGTCGATGTTAAAATCATGATTGTGAACTTTACATAAGGGTTCATTTGCTTCTGTTTATTATCCATATGGTTATTCATATTCTTGTCCTTAATTTAGTAAAAAGGCACCTAAATAAAGAGGTGCCTTTTTTTAGAGCTAGTGTTATAAACTGTTGTTACTTACATGGTTAACACTAGAACCAAAACATCACACCAGCAGTCAGACTATTAGAATCAACGTCTTCGTCCTCTTGACGACGTAAGTCTCGCGCATCACCCAAGGCGCTCTTGTAGCTGAAACCAACATAAGGCGCGAGCTGACGACTGAATGTCTCATAAGCCAGCCTAACTTCAGCTTCAAACTCATTAAATCCTTTAGTAATACCGTTATCGGTATCATCTTTACTAAAGGCAGTCAGCTCCAGCTCTGGTCTGACCACCCAACGCTGATCTAAGCGCCACTCGTACGCTGTCCCAAGATCAAGCTGGACTTGACCATCAGTATATAGATAAGCTCTTGCGTCAGTCTCAACGAAGTACGGCGCCGTACCAACAATGCCTGCCATGATTGCGGACTTATCGTTTTCAGTATTATAAGCAATACCCGCTTCTCCATTCCAGAAGATACCGAGCGGCTTCCAATAAGCGAGTGAGGTTAAGCTATCAATTTCTTTATCATCGTTAGTTTGAGCACTACCTTCACTGCGTAGAGTGACACGATTACTATCAGTACCGTACCACGTATCAAACTCAAAATCGATTTGGTCATTCTCAAACTGATAGCCCAAAGTTTCTACTGACACACCCCATAACGGTAAGCTATCCATCATCACAGGCTTACCAAAGCGACCATAGGGAACACCGTTCGAGTAGTCAGGACTGCGAGCATCAGCTGGAGCTTTACCACCTTGCATACCTCCTGACATATCCATACTGCCATGGTCCATGCCTGACATATCCATGCCACTATGATCCATACCTGACATATCGCCCGACATATCCATGCCACTGTGATCCATATCTGACATGTCACCTGACATATCCATACCACTGTGATCCATATCCGACATATCGCCTGACATATCCATACCACTATGATCCATATCCGACATATCGCCTGACATATCCATACCACTATGATCCATATCTGACATATCCATACCAGACATGTCCATACTGCCATGATCCATGTTCGACATGTCCATACTACTATGGTCCATATCTGACATAGTCATGTCTTTTTTAACCGTGGACGGGTCAGCAGCATTAGCAAATGATGATGCTAATAATACCAATGATGATACCCCGGCGAACCGTAAACCTACTTTATGTATTTTCATCTCATCTCTCACCTATCAACCAAAGATTTGCTTAAACAACGGCAACTTCTCTAAACATCCCTGCT
>NZ_PJBX01000040.1:0-1497 GCF_002836335.1 Psychrobacter sp. Sarcosine-02u-2
GTGTTCGTTCCCAAAACAGAGATAGAGGCGATGGAGCGAATCGTCAGGGCTATCGAGTCAGCTGCCGAACTGCCATTGTATCAAGAGCAAGTGCTGTCGTGGGCACCAGAAATAGCTGCTTTCGACCCAGGCCCAATAGGGGCCCTCATGGGTTATGACTTTCACTTGGGTAGCGATGGACCTCAGCTCATCGAGGTCAATACTAATGCCGGTGGCGCATTTCTGAATGTGTTGCTCGCTCGCGCACAAAAACGCTGTTGCAACCCCTCAGAGCAAAGCGCTGCAACCAATCAAATGCTAGATAGGTTCGAGGAAGCAGTGTTTGACATGTTCAAACAGGAGTGGCAGCGACAGTCCGCTGTTGCTATGCCCAATCGGATAGCCATTGTGGACAATGACCCCGAGAGTCAGTTCATGTTCTTAGAGTTTGAGTTAGCCTGTCAACTGCTCCAAGCTAGAGGTATTGATACTGTGATACTTGATCCCTCTGAACTCGAGTATATCGACGGTACGTTAACAGCCCATGGCCAGAAAATCGATATGATTTACAATCGGCTTGTCGACTTTGCATTTGAGGACCCTGACCATGTATTGCTTAAGCAGGCTTATTTAGAGGGTGCTGTGGTAGTGACACCCAATCCCCGCGTACATGCTATGTTGGCCAATAAGCAAAACCTGACATTGCTATCAGACTCCCAAATATTGCGCTCTTGGGGTCTGGATGAGGCTGCAGTGGAGTGCCTCGAAAGGTCTGTACCGAGGACTAAGATTGTATCAAGAGACGATGCAGCAGAGTTGTGGCTTACTCGGCGGCAACTGTTTTTTAAGCCAGTTGCTGGTCATGGAAGCAAAGGCGTTTATCGCGGTAGCAAACTGACTCGACGCGTCTTCGAAAACATTCTGGATGAAGATTATATCGCACAGACCTTTGTCCCTGCAGGAGAGAGATCACTCAAAATTGATGACATCGTAACAACAAGAAAGGTAGATATACGTCTTTATACGTATGGCGGAAAACTGTTACTACCTGCTGCGCGTGTGTATCAAGGTCAGGTGACTAACTTCCGTACGCCAGGCGGTGGATTCGCGCCTGTCTTTCAGGTGTGATCGTCTAGGTCTTATTTAGATGGCATTAGGCTGTTATAAGTCCGGTTAACTAATTCAATATTCTTCTTACCTAACAAAAGGTGGTTGTATATTTATGATTGTCTATTACTTTCGGCACGCTTTTCAAAACACTTCGAAAACAATTGGAGCTAGAGATAGCAGTAAATTTCAATAGTTTCCAATAATAAAAATCCAACCGTTACAGTGAGCTTAAATCATATTAGAGTAAACAGGGTTAGACCGTATGTTAATCACAGAATTGGGTTATTTTGCCTTGCTAGCCGCCTTAATCTTGGCGATTTTGCAGGTGGTATTACCAACGATAGGCGTTATGCGTGACCATGTTGCTTGGCAGCGTTTGGCACCGAGTTTGGCATGGGCGCAGTTTGC
>NZ_PJBX01000041.1:0-1481 GCF_002836335.1 Psychrobacter sp. Sarcosine-02u-2
CGGTTTATTAAAGACTTTTTAGGGTCGAAGTCACTCAAATAGCATGAATTATGTCCATTAGCGACTACCTTCTACTTTTTAGCATGAATTTTGTCCATTACACCCATTATTATAATCATGAAAGAATTCAGCTTAAACTAAAAGGACTGAGTCCTGTAAAATACAGAACTCAGTCCTTGTTGTAAACTTAAACCGTCCAAGTTTAGGGGGGGCAGTTCATATATTAACGGGCTTTTTTGTGTTTGTGCATTTTAAAGGTTAATATTAACGTAGTGCTAAATAAGCAGAATTGGCATAGCTGGCGCTGTTGCCATTACTACTGGTACCGTAACTGACATTTTGCACGCCACTACCATTGGTAGTGCCCGTAGCGTTATTGGCATTCATGGTATTACCCGCTAGCGCTGAGTCGTTCTTATATAAGCTATGGTAGCGACTCATCACATTTTTGACATAGTTGCGCGTTTCTTTAAACGGAGGTATGCCATTGTATTTATCGACGTTCCCTTCACCAGCATTATAACCTGCCACCGCAAACTCAACGTTATTATTAAAACGTTTCATCAGCCAAGCGATATATTTCGCTGATCCTTCGATATTATCAGCAGGATTCCACGGATTACTGACATTAAAGCGGCGCGCCGTTGCTGGCATCAGCTGCATCAAGCCTTGGGCGCCAACAGGTGAGCGTGCATTGGGATTAAACGCCGATTCGGTATGCATCATGGCTTTCATAAGGCCAGGATCGATACCATGACGGGCAGCCGAGGCACGGATATAACTGTCATAAGAGTTACGGCTGCCGCTACTACTCGCCGTGCTGCTACCGTAATCATTGCTATAGCTGCTGCCCGCATTGTAGGCGCTTGAATCTTTATAGTAGGTGGTTTTTACTTTTTTATTAAATTTATCAAAATTACCGCTAGGATTGACGTTGGTAAGCAGAACTTGGCCGCCTTTGTCTTTATAAATATACATGTTTCCCGCTTGAGCGGCGATAGGTAGGCTAGATAAAGCAATGGCAGAGAGTAAAAAGGGTGACAAGCAGCGCGTCAGTAAAGGGGCAATAGTTATCATAGGTTTATCACTTTTTATTAAGTAAGAGCAAATTGCTTTGCCTATAAGCGCGTAAGGTTGCGCATCAAAGCGGTTATCGCGTCTGTAGGATTTAATAGCGCTCAAATGAGCTACCTACGAATTCACGTCTAACAAAACCACTTGCAATAGATACAAAAAATAATAGTTGCTTACTATAACACAAAATAAGTTTTTGCCACATCTGAATGCGTGCACGCGACGTCAAAAATCCATTTATTTTGTAAAAAAGCTGAATAAAATCAAGATAGTAATAAAGCGAGGGCAGTTAAGTAGTTTATAGCAGCAAGGTCTAAGACTTTGTTTTTGTCATAAAAATAATTAATAGATAACGTTAAAAATGCTAGCAAATACAATTAATGTAGGCGAAAAAAGCCCAGCAAGTA
>NZ_PJBX01000042.1:0-1338 GCF_002836335.1 Psychrobacter sp. Sarcosine-02u-2
GTGACCCCTGCCGTCAATCCCGTATATATAAACTTGGGAGATTTTGATTACGCAGCCTGACGATAATAATCAAACCACACCTGTCTTGGCGATTTATAGCCTAAACCCTTTTGAATCCTAGTCTGATTATAATATAACTCAATATATCCAATGATATCTCTGATAGCTGCAAATCTAGTCTTATAATCCTGATGATATACCAGCTCGTTCTTTAAAGTGCCCCAGAAGCTTTCTATGGGTGCGTTGTCAAAGCAGTTGCCTTTACCGCTCATTGAACCTGTAAACTGATGCTGCTTGATGATCTTGTGGTAAGCATGGCTACAGTACTGACTGCCTCTGTCAGAGTGAACGACTAGCCCTTTGCTTGGTTGTTTATTCTTGATGGCCATGTTCAATGCTTTGCATACTAGATCTGCGGTCATTCGCTTATTGATCGCATAGCCGACCAGCTCTTTGGTATATAAATCTTTGACTCCCGCTAAATACAACCAGCCCTCAAGCGTCCAAATATAGGTGATGTCACTGGCCCACGCTTGGTTAGGGCGACTGGCATCAAACTCTTGATCCAACACGTTTGGATAGACCAGTTTGTTGTGATTGGAGTCGGTGGTGACTTTAAAGCGTTTGTGGCGACGGCATTTGATGCTGTATTCCTCTTTGATGCTTCTGACCATGTAGGGACTGATGTTATGACCTTGCTCACTTAGATGCGCATGCAGACGCTCAACACCATAGCGCTCATGAGTTTCACTGTGAGCGGCTTTAACGAGTAGCTCACAATGGTTGCGATGTATCTGCTGCTCGCTGATATCGCGACTCAGCCAGTCGTAGTAACTTGAATGCTTAACCCTTAGCACGCGGCACATAGTGGTGATGGTAAAGAAGTGCTGGTTATCTTTGATGAAGGCGTACCTGACTAGCTGTTTTTCGCGAAGTACGCCGTCGCCTCACTCGAGCATAGCTCTCCCCTTGCGTCGGGGCGAAGCAATGCTCCGCTTTATCCCCCCTCATTTAATATCTCTCGCTCCTCTTCGGCAACTTTGAGCTGTCGTTTGAGCTGCTTTATTTCTTGAAGAGCTGTCATAAGATTAGGGTCGTATTGCTCTGTGCCGACAAGCTTGCCTTGGTTGGCTTTGTTATGCCAATTCGATAGCGTTTGCATGGCAATGCCAAGCTGCTTTGCGGTTGCTGAGATATTGCCATTATTGTCTGATATCTTCTTAACGGCTTCAGCTTTAAATTCTGTGCTATAGGTTCTTATTTTCTTGACCATGATAAACTCCGATTAATATGCTTAGTTTACCAAGTTTACTTGTACGGTTTCTTCAGCATAGCTCA
>NZ_PJBX01000043.1:0-1290 GCF_002836335.1 Psychrobacter sp. Sarcosine-02u-2
TTTAGATTTTGCGCAGTCAATAATAGCCATTGCAAATTTGCCTCACTAGCGGCAGCTAAATCAATATCAAGCAAACGTGCATGACGGCGTAAATCTACAAGATAATGAGCAACGCTAACACTATTATAGCTGAGCACTGAGCTATGTAATTCGCTATCTAGTGCGGATATTATCTGCCCTTTGGCATCCTTTGATAAACGATACGCCAATAAAGTAAGCATGGTTTTTGCGACAGCATCAAAACCATCAAATACCTGTCCTGACGGGTCAAGCTGAGCATAAATATCATCCGTGCCAGCGTACAATACTTGCTGCCATTGATAGTATGGATATTGAGGGTGAAGATGCGACTGAACCTGTGTGTCGTTTAATATGGCAGATAATATAGGCAACAATTGCTGCAGCTGTAGCGCCTGCCTTAACGCTAAAATCGAAGGCGACCGAGACAACCGAGAGCGCGTATTCTCTAAAGGATTTAATAATGATTGAGGCTTATCAATAGAATCATCATTATCTATAGTATCAGCAAATTTTTGGCTTAGATCAGCCGTAAGTAAGTTTTCAAACAGCTCAATGATACCTCGCTGATAGCGCACTAGCATCGTCCGACACTTTTTTTGCTGCACGTAATGTTGATGATCTTGATTACGATAACTGGCTTCATATTTTAAGCGCAACTCATCGATAGCAATTTCTGATAAGTTATGCTGGCGTAGTTGCTTTAGCGCCAATGCAATCAAAGCACTTTCTAAGCGCCGATCAAGATTTGCCACTGCCGTTAATAATTTGTGATCTATCGTATGCGGTAAAACTCGCGTGTCATTTATATCGACTTTAGTTTCAGCAGAAAACCTCTTATCCTCATCAAGCCCAAGCCAGATATCAGTTAAATCATAAGTTGCTGTTGTTGACAGCACAGAGCCCTCATGACAAAGTAGCACGGCTTCAATCAAAGCCTGCGCCCCTAGCGGGTGATAACTGTGATTGAGCACCTACTGCGGTAGCGATACCTTTTGTATATCTTCGATACCAATCAAGGTATCTGATGGCAAATCACTATCAGGTTTAGCTCGCCACGGCTTAAGCAGCTGATGAGTACCAATATCTTCTGCTTGCACCTGCAAACGCCCATCAATAACAATATCTTGCTCTACAACAAACTCAAGCCCGTTATCGCCTTGCAATTCGTTCTGCATTTCACTAGTAGAAAAGGTAGCGATTTCTTTTTTAATAGCATCTTTTTTAATCGCATCTTCGTCAATAGCATCATTGAATTTATTATTAATATTT
>NZ_PJBX01000044.1:0-1267 GCF_002836335.1 Psychrobacter sp. Sarcosine-02u-2
TGTAGTGGCATAATAAAATTGGACAGCTTCTAAGAGGTTATAATAACCCAAAGAAGGAAACTAGTATGACCAACAATCGCAATCAATATACCCGAGAATTCAAGCTTGAAGCCATCAGCTTAGTGACTGAGCATAAGCGTAAAATACCTGATGTAGCAAGCTCACTTGGCATTGGCAAATCCACCCTGCAGAAATGGCTGAGTCAGTATCGACAAGAAACGAATGGCCAAGCACCTAAAGTCGGCAACGCTTTAACGGATGAACAACGCGAGCTACAAGAATTGCGTAAGCAGGTTAAGCGACTCACTATGGAGCGCGACATATTAAAAAAGGCTTCTGCTCTGCTGGCCTTGGACAGCCTGAACGGCTATCGCTGATAAGCAAGCTTGCAGAGCAAGACAAAAGCGTCAGTAAACGCCGACTATGTGACTTATTTGGCATCATTAAAAGCAGCTACTACTATGGCACACAGACTAAGCCTATCGATATTGAACGTGTCAAACTCAAAGCCTTGATACGTCAAATATTCAATGACTCCAAACAATCAGCTGGGGCTCGCACCATTGTCGCCATCCTGTGGAATGAGCACAGTATTAGGCTAACGCGTTACTTAGCTGCCAAGATTATGAAGCAAATGAAACTGGTCAGTTGCCAGCTCAAGACCCACAAATACAAGCACGCTGATCAGGAACATAAAACCCATGACAACCTTTTAAAACGCAGATTTAGCCCAACGGCGCCCAACCAAGTCTGGACGGGCGATGTCACTTATATTCGCATTAAAGGCGGCTGGTGTTACCTAGCCGTTGTTTTAGACCTGTACGCCCGTCGTGTGGTGGGCTTTAGTGTCTCAGACTCACCCGATAGTATTCTGACAGGTAACGCTCTGAAAATGGCGTATCAGACGAGACTCAAACCAAGTGGTGTGTTATTTCACTCAGATCAGGGCACGCATTACACCAGTAAGAAATTTGCTGAATCAATCGATGATTGCGACGGTATGACACAGAGTATGAGCCGTCGTGGAAATTGTTGGGATAACGCCCCAACTGAGCGCTTCTTTAGAAGCTTCAAAACAGAGTGGATGCCAAAGGGCGGTTATGAGAATATCGCTGAGGCTAAAAGTGCCATTAGTGATTATATCTGGGGCTACTATCAAACCGTGAGACCGCACACTTTCAACAATTATTTAACACCAGCTGAAACAGAAAGACGTTACTTTAATCAAAACCTCTTATCAGGTGTCCTAAATTAGTTGACCACTACA
>NZ_PJBX01000045.1:0-1260 GCF_002836335.1 Psychrobacter sp. Sarcosine-02u-2
CGCTCAGATTAGATCGAAGGCGAGTTTACTTGGAAGGTCTCTCTATCCATAAGATGAGATTCTGACTTGCGATAGTTGTACTTTTCAATTGTTGGACAAAAAATTTCTTATATAAGCCTATTTCATACATTCTATTACCAATAATTATGGTGCCTTTATGATGATTCATCCTCAGTATGATCCCGTAGCGCTTTCCTTGGGTCCATTGGAAGTGCATTGGTATGGGCTAATGTATTTGCTAGCCTTTGCTGCCGCTTACGGTTTGGCTTGGTATCGCAGTACCAAACGCGACAATTGGACCACCGACATGGTCTCTGACTTAGTCTTTTATGGCGCGCTTGGTGTCATCTTAGGCGGTCGTATTGGCTATGTGCTGTTTTATCAGTTCGGTGAATTACTCCAAAACCCTGCCTATATATTAAAAGTCTGGGAAGGCGGTATGTCTTTCCACGGCGGCTTTATCGGCGTCATGCTAGGTATGTGGTTCTTTGCCCGTAAATATAAAAAGACTACCTTTCAAGTATTCGATTTTATCGTTCCTTGTGTACCAACCGGCTTACTGTTTGGGCGTATCGGCAACTATATCAATGGCGAATTATGGGGTCGCGTCTCAGACGGTGGCTATAACTGGCTGACCTACTTTCCGCAAGCCGCGGCGTTTGATATGGAGCAATTACAGAGCAATCCACAATTGCAAGAATTGATGATTGAAGTCAATGGTCAATACATATTGCCTCGTCATCCATCACAGCTATATGAAGCCTTTGCCGAAGGTCTGCTGCTATTTATATTCTTATGGTGGTATTCATCAAAACCACGTCCACGTATGGCCGCCTCCGCTGTATTCTTACTAGGCTATGGCATCAGCCGCTTTATCATTGAATTCTTCCGCCAGCCAGATGCTGACCAAGGATTCATATTATTAGGTTGGATGACCAAAGGGCAAATCTTAAGCGCGCCGATGATTATCGCCGGCTTAATCATGCTGATTTATGCTTACAAACGCGGTATTTATGATTGGGGTAAGCAGTCTGCATATTAGAAATAAGTGTCGAGGTGCATGAACAAATAAATATAAATGCAGTTCTAACAAGATACATTCCATTTGCAGAATTAATACCTAACCCCAGTTCGGGATAAGCGCTCAAAAAAAAGATAAAAAAAGAAGTCCGAAGTTGCTAAAGTAAGTTTACCAAGACCACTTAAGCAACAAGGACTTCTTACATGGACAACCTAACCGAACTATACTGCCATATTGAC
>NZ_PJBX01000046.1:0-1200 GCF_002836335.1 Psychrobacter sp. Sarcosine-02u-2
TGGTAATCCCCCCAATAAATAAGAACACTTACAAATAGAGATTAACTGCTAAAATACACCAGCAGGAGAATCCTATGAAAAAGACACGCTTTAGCGACAACCAAATCGTCAACATCCTAAAACAAGCCGAACAAGGCGTCCCTATTACCGAGCTCTGCCGTGAGCATAACATCAGCCAAAGCACCTTCTACAACTGGCGATCTAAATATGGTGGTATGGACGCCACACTTATCAGCCGTCTTAAAGAGCTTGAAGTTGAAAATGCCCGCTTAAAGAAGATGTACGCTGATGAATGTCTTAAGTCCGACATCCTACAGGATGCCATGTCAAAAAAGTGGTAGCGCCCCTCAGGCGCAAAGAGATGGCTTGTCACTATATTAAAGAGCATGGCATCAGTATCCGCAGGGCTTGCTCGATCTTTAACATCAGCGTCACCTGTTATTATCACAAGTCAGTGGTAACAGATGAGAACCAGCAAATAGCGGACTTACTTATCAAACTGACCGATGAGAACAAGAACTGGGGCTTTGGCTTGTGCTTTTTAACCTTGCGTAATGTGCTAGGACTGCCGTACAACCATAAGCGGGTATATCGCATCTACTGCGAGCTTGAACTCAACCTTAGAATCAAACCTAAGCGTCGCATTAAACGTGCTAAACCAATACCATTAGCAGTACCTGATAGGATTAACCAAAGCTGGAGCATGGACTTTATGCACGACGGCTTAACTGATGGCCGCGGCTTTAGACTGTTCAATGTCATTGATGATTACAACCGTGAGGCACTCACCGTTGAAGTCGACTTCTCGCTACCGGCCGGGAGGGTCATACGCAGTCTTAATCAGCTTATTGAGTACCGAGGCAAACCTGTGCAGATAAGATGCGATAACGGCCCTGAATACATCAGCAATGCGCTCAAAGACTGGGCTGAGCAGCAAGGTATCATCTTAAGCTATATTGAACCTGGCAATCCACAGCAAAATGCGTATGTAGAGCGCTTTAACAGAACCATGAGATATGATTGGTTAAATCAGGAGCTGTTTGATAATCTAGAGCAGGTACGCGCACAAGCAGAAAACTGGTTATACCATTATAATCATAAGCGCCCAAACATGGGCAATGGCGGTTTTACACCGATACAGAAACTCAATCAGGCAGCTTAATTCTATTTATTAGGTGTCTTAAGTTTGGGAGGGTTACC
>NZ_PJBX01000047.1:0-1069 GCF_002836335.1 Psychrobacter sp. Sarcosine-02u-2
GTTCATAGACAGTATGAAGGTATTTACTACCTGGCAATCAACAACTTTACAGCAACCTCAAAAAGACACTCATCTTTGATAGTAATACTAACTTTGCCATTATGAGCATTGGCGATAGCTTGCACAATAGATAAGCCTAAGCCTGTTCCTGAATGCATCGTATTCGTTTTATCATGACGATAGAATCGCTCAAACAGTTTATCGGCTTCAATCTGATTTAATGGTTTGTCTAGACGGTTGGTCATAGTTATTCTTAACCAGAGCTGCTCTGGGGATTGAATATCGTCTTTTGGCGCATTAAGCGAGGTGCTTGAAGTGAGGACAGTAGCGGATATCATAATAGTGCTATTACTAGCCGCATAATAAATCGCATTTGACATCAGGTTGGCAAACAGCCGTTGCAATAAGCCTTTATCACCTAGTACTGTTTTAAAATCACCCGATTTTTCAAAGATTATCTCACGATCCTCAGCAATCATCTCATAATAATCTATAAGCTTTGTGATCAAGCTCTCTATATCGACATGACTGATTTGCGAATCACTCAGCTCTTTTTGAGTTTTTGCCAGTAATAACATATCGTTAATCATGGCGGATAACTGCTTTAACGTATCATGCTGATGATGCAATTGCTCAATGTATTCGTCGCTTTCTCTTGGCTTAGTTAACATGACTTGCGTTTGCGTACTCAGCGTCGCTATTGGCGTACGTAGCTCATGGGCGATATTGTCTGAAAACCGTGATAATGATTCAAAGTTACTTTCAAGCTTGACCATCATAGAATTATAAGACTCCGTTAGTGGACGTAATTCTAACGGCATATCGCCAACCACAATTCTTTCATCTAACCTTTGAAGATTAATGCCTTTCATCTTTTGTACGATAGTAGCTAGGGGAGCAAAACCCCAGTGTACACTTAGTGCTGCTACTGAAACCAATAATAAGGTAATGGCGATAAGTATCAAGCTCAGCTGGCGATTAAACTGGATAAGATATTGATGATGCACATCGATAGGTAGAGCAATAAATGCCAAAACCTCTTGATGTGTAATGATAATGGCTCGGTAAT
>NZ_PJBX01000160.1:0-66620 GCF_002836335.1 Psychrobacter sp. Sarcosine-02u-2
GTATTCAATTATTAGCATTAATAGCAGCCGTACCTATTTTTATAGCGCCTGCCAGTCAATCGTCTGATTCTCAAGCCAAAGGTGATGATAATTATCGACAGAGACAACAGGGCGACGCTCAAATAGATTATAATGCGACTACTAATAAGCCTTATGGTTATAATGATTACCGGCAATGGCTGAGCACGTTGCATACAGTGATGTTACACGATACGATAGTTAGTCAAGATGAGTATGATTGCTTGACCGAGCTTGCCAATCATTGGCTAGGCGTTCGGCAGCTTTTTTGAGCAGATTAATTGACAATAAAAGCTGTAAATCCATTTTAGACAAGTAGGATAGTAAATAAGCATGAGTGATGTCCAAGACCCGCTAATTGTATTGCAGCATCGTATGCAGCAGCGCCAGATTTTAGCGATGATGGGTATCAATCAGTGGGTGCAGCCGAGCTCTGAAACATTGAGTATCGCTGATATTTCTGCGCCTGCCTTGCCTGATGCGGTTATAGCTAACGCTAGCATTGTTGCATCTCATTCTAATGCTACTGCTTCTACAACAAGCACTGAACAGCCAAGCATAGAATTTTCGAATAATGAATCTTCTCATATTACATCTCCAAATATTAATGCCATAGCCGATGTGGTAGATGATGAGCCTCTTAATCATTATTATGATGACGCTAATGAGACAGGTTTAAGTCATTCTGACCAACAAAGCCCCGTCATCTATCATTTTGACTCGACTACCTCTGATATCTCCAAGCCCGCCGTTACCTCACTTGCAAATAAGGCCGTTCAGCAAACTGCTCTTGATGACATAAATGATACTGCAAGCTTTGAAGATGGCAGTTTTAAAGACAGTGGTTTGAACAAAGAGGGCTTTCAAGAGGAAAGCTTTAAAAAGGTAGCACCCTTTGATTTACAAGGTGGTCGCTATGGCGATTGGGTAATTTTGGTTGATATCCAAGCGCTCAATAATGACAGCCAAAAACTGTGGCAGAATATCACCCAAGCGCTATCTATCAGCTGTGAGACGACCTCATTTCCTATTTGTGAAGGTATGGATACCGCTGAGCTTGCCAATGCCAGCCTTGCAGGATATGTGTTTAAGATTGGTCGTCGCGAAGAGATAAAAGTGGCGGCATTGACCGTATTACCTGACGGCCTTGAGCATCCGAACTTGACTACTGTGCCCACACTCGATGAGATGCTTAAAGATAGCAAACTTAAACGTCAGCTTTGGGAGCAGTTATCAAAGTAGAATTAAAGGCTTGCCACTTACTATTATTACGACTACTACGACTTATTACGACTACTACGACAGAGAGTAAAAGATAACGATAACATTCACCTTTAACAGTTAACCTTTAATAACCACGATGATTTCATCATATTTAGGATAATAATTATGACCACTAAAGCCGCTCCTAACCGTGTACCTAATTTTTCAGCGGGACCTGCCACCATACCGACCGCCGTCTTATCACGCGCTCAAGAAGAGTTGCTTGATTGGCAGGGACGCGGTATGTCGGTCATGGAAGTGAGTCACCGTAGTAAAGAATACATCGCAATTACCGAAAAAGCGGAAGCCAAGTTGCGCTCGCTCATGGACATTCCAGATAACTATAAAGTGCTGTTTTTACAAGGCGGTGCCAGCTTACAGTTTTCAGCGATTCCATTAAATCTGTTAAATGGTGGCCGCGCCGACTATCTAACGACGGGTACTTGGTCTGGTAAAGCGGTCAAAGAAGCACAGCGCTATGCTAAATTAGGTTTAGGCGAGGTTAATGTGGTGGCAACGGGTAAAGACAGTAATTTTACCGACGTGCCAGCCCAAAGCGACTGGAACCTGAGTAAAGATGCGGCGTACTTTCACTACTGCGCTAATGAGACCATTCATGGTTTGCAGATTTTTGAGCCACCACAAGTCGATGCGCCAATTATCGCCGATATGTCCTCTTGCATTTTGTCACAGCCCATTGACGTCTCTAAATTTGGCATGATTTACGCCGGTGCGCAAAAAAATATCGGGCCAGCAGGTCTGATTATCGTGATTATCCGTGAAGATTTATTGGGCAAAGCGAGTGAATGGTGCCCACTACTGATGAACTATGAACATCAGGCGGAAAAAGAGTCGATGTCAAACACGCCAGCGACGTATTCTTGGTATTTAGCAGGGCTGGTGTTTGATTGGTTAGAAGAGCAGGGCGGCGTCGCTGCTATCGGCAAAATCAACCAGCAAAAAGCGGATTTGCTGTATAAAACCATCGATGACAGCAGCTTTTATAGCAATCCAGTTGACCCCAAATATCGCTCTATCATGAATGTGCCGTTTACCTTAGCGGACAGCAGCCTTGATAAAGTGTTTTTAGAAGAGTCGGAAGCGGCGGGCCTTATGAACCTAAAAGGTCACCGCGATGTTGGTGGTATGCGCGCCAGTATTTACAATGCAGTGTCATTAGAGTGGGTACAGCAGTTGGTTGACTTTATGATAGACTTTGAAAAAAAGCACGCTTAAGTTAGCACAGGTTTTAAAATAAAAGACGCAACTTTTATGAGCTGCGTCTTTTTTTATGCGTATTAGTGTTTTTTAAGCGGCATAATCCGTCATGTAGCAACCTTAACGCTGCAAAGCATTAGGTTAAAAAACCTAAATTTGTTATGATAAAATTTCGTCAATTATGTATTTTGTCGTCAGTCGCGCATTTTTTATCCCAGTTGGTTTAGAGTAGAGGGTCGTTATGAGGGGTATTACATAGTCATGATGCTAAAAAACTCTATGCTAAAAGCCGTCTTGCTTGTTATTGCGGTCAGCTGGATACCTGTTAGTATCGCAGCGCCAATCACCACGACTGCGCTTGGGCATAATAGTACCACTGAGTATATTGATGTACCGTATATGCCTTATGCCAATCCAAAGGCGCCCAAAGGTGGTACGCTGTCGCTAGATGCACGCGGCACCTTTAATGCGGCCAATAAATGGATGACCACAGGCGTGGCGATGGTTGGCACCGACTATCTGTACGATACCTTGATGACGGGCTCCCTCAATGAAGCCTTTACCATGTATCCGCAGC
Source organism: Psychrobacter sp. Sarcosine-02u-2 (assembly GCF_002836335.1). Taxonomy (NCBI): domain Bacteria; kingdom Pseudomonadati; phylum Pseudomonadota; class Gammaproteobacteria; order Moraxellales; family Moraxellaceae; genus Psychrobacter; species Psychrobacter sp. Sarcosine-02u-2. Next base: position 3,077 of record NZ_PJBX01000160.1, read on the forward strand.
TGGCTGATAAAGTCACCTATGATCCTGACGATACCAGTTGGATTATTTACCATGTTAATCCTGCTGCGCGCTTTTGGGACGGCTCGCCCGTGACCAGTCATGATGTTAAAGCCACTTATGATGCGATATTGACTAAAGGTCCGATGTATATCCGCAGCTATTTGGGCGATATTAAAGACATTGAGATTATCGATAAGCAGCGGGTAAAGTTTGTTTTTAAGTCTGATGATAATAAAGAGATATTATTAACGGTTGGGCAATTCCCTATTTTTGCTAAATCCTCGATTGATACAGATTTTGAAAAAATAACATTGACGCCGCTCATGGGTAGTGGTCCTTATAAGCTTGGCCGCGTCGATGCGGGGCGTGCGGTCAGCTATGTGCGTGATCCCAATTATTGGGGCCGTGATTTGATGGTCAATCGCGGTCGTTATAATTTTGATATGATTAAGTTTGTCTATTATCAAAGTGATGAGATTGCTTTTGAGGGTTTTAAATCTGGGCAATATCGTTTTCGCCCTGAGAATAAAGCGTCGAACTGGGCAACGGGTTATAACTTTCCTGCAGTCAAGGCAGGTTTGATTTATAAAGAAACTATAAGCAGCGAAAACCCAGTACCAATGCAAGGTCTAGTCATGAATATGCGACGTCCCATCTTTCAAGATATTCGCGTTCGCCAAGCCTTGACGGCAGCTTACGATTTTGAGTGGATGAACAAAACTTTATTCCATGGCCAATATGAGCGCTTACAAAGCTTTTTTCATGGCTCAGAGCTAGCAGCAACTGGCACGCCATCTGCGGCTGAGATGCAGGTATTAAAACCATTGCTAACCAAGCTTGAACCAATTCAGCGGCAAGCGGTATTGACGGAATGGCGATTGCCAACCAGCGATGGTAGCGGTTTTAATCGTCAAGGATTGTTAGAGGCGCGGCAGCTATTGCTAGAGGCTGGTTTTTATTATCAAGATATGAAGTTGTATCAGCCAAACGGTAAGCTTGCTCAGATTGAGATCTTGATGACGGGTGAAACCATGGGGCGGGTATTGTTGCCTTATATTCGTAACCTAAAGCGTTTGGGCTTTGATGCGACCTTACGCCAAGTCGATGGGCCACAATATTATGAACGTGTGCGCCGATTTGACTACGATATGATGGTCGACATCTTTGCCCAGAGCTTATCGCCTGGCGCGGAGCAAGTGGGCTTTTGGGGCAGTGCTGCCGCCGATGAAGCGGGTAACGCCAATACCATCGGTATTAAAAACCCTGCGATTGACAGTGTTATTAAAAAACTGGGCGATGCTAAAAGTCGCGATGAGATTGTCTTATATACGCACGTACTTGATCGCCTGCTACGGGCAGGACATTATTTAGTCCCTTTATATGGCAAATCTAGCACCAATGTTGCCTACTGGAATCAATATCGGCATACGGCAAAACTGCCGACCAATGCGATCGGTATCGATTATTGGTGGTCAGATAAAGAAGCGGAAGCCCGTGTTAATCGATACTTAAAGCAATAGTTTAAGATAATGGCTCAAAACAGTTATTTAAAAATTATCATTTAAACCAGTAAATAAAATCTCGTTTCATTTGGTTTTTAAAATTTAATAAAAAACATCAGTAATAAAGACAATCACTGCTAAGGATTTTATATGAGTATTCGTATTCACCCCATTAAAGCGTTCAATGACAACTATATTTGGACACTCATTAATGAAAATAATAAGCAGGCGATTGTCATTGATCCGGGTCAAGCCGAGCCAGTTATCGCTTATTTAGAAGAAAATGGCTTGGAGCTGACGTCTATCTGGACCACGCATCATCACCATGATCATATCGGCGGTGTTGCCGAGCTACAAGAATCTTATCCGATGACGCATTTGGTTGCGCATACAGAGCATAACGTCGATGAAGATCAGGCTATCAAAGATGGTAGTACGGTCAGTGCGTGGGGCTGTGCCGCGCAAGTGTGGGATGTGTCTGGTCATACTGCAAGCCACATGGCGTATATCTTAGATATCGATGGACAAAAGCATTGTTTTTGCGGTGATACCTTATTTAGTGCCGGTTGCGGACGTGTCTTTACCGGCACGATTGAGCAATTGCATGAGAGCTTTAAGCGCTTAAATGGCTTGCCAGCTGAGACGCTGCTGTATCCAGCCCATGAATATACTGCCAGCAACTTACGCTTTGGCTTATCTATTGAACCTGCCAATGAAGCGATGCAGCAAGCGCTTGCGCAAGCAGAAGAAAAAACCGCCCAAGGTATCCCGACATTGCCAGTCATTTTAGAACACGAGCGCGCAATCAACGTGTTTTTACGCACGCAAGAGCCCAGTGTGATAGCAGGGGTGAGGTCTAAAGTCACTATCGATGATGACAAGTCTTTGACAGTATTTGCCGCATTACGTGAGCTTAAAAATAACTTCTAAATGCTAGGGCGTGTCCTCACTTCAAGCGATTGTATCTAAATGGGCTAAAAATGGCTAAATTTTGCCAAATATCGTCAAATAGCTGATTAATACCCCGGTATTATTTGCGCTATTTTTCTCATTTGACTGCAATTTATCTCATTTTTATGACCGTTTTTAAAATGAGGACACACCCTAAGTTGTCATATCTCTATGTTTTAGGAAGCCGTCATTATGGGTCGTTATATCTTAAAAAGGTTGTTACTGATATTACCGACGCTATTTTTGATATTGCTGGCGAACTTTGTCATTGTCCAAGCGGCGCCGGGCGGCCCTGTCGAGCAGCAACTGGCGCTTATCGAACAAAGTGCAAAAGACGGTGCGCTCAGCGGTAATATCGGTGCGGGCAGTGCCGGTGGCAATAAGAGCACTTACCAAGGCACGCGCGGCCTATCTGAGGAAATGGTAGCGGCAATTAATGCGCAATACGGCTTTGATAAGTCAGCACCTGAGCGCTTTTGGCTGATGCTAAGGAATTATGCCAAGCTTGATTTTGGGACATCGTTTTTTAAAGGTCAATCGGTGACTGACTTGATTGTTGAAAAATTACCAGTATCAATCTCGCTTGGGCTATGGAGTACGCTGCTGATTTATATGATAGCGATTCCGCTTGGTGTCTATAAAGCGATGCATCATGGCTCAGGGATTGATAAAGCAACAGCCATGCTGCTTGCTATCGGCCATGCGATACCTGTTTTCGTATTTGCCGTCATACTGTTAGTGTTTTTTGCCGGTGGCAGCTATTGGAATATTTTTCCGCTACAAGGATTAACTTCCGAAAATTTTGACCAATTAAGCACGCTTGGTAAAGTGAAAGATTACTTTTGGCATCTGGCATTGCCGCTCCTAGCAAGTACCGTTGGCGGCTTTGCTGGCTTGACTTACTTGACCAAGTTTAGCTTTTTAGAAGAGCTCGGTAAGCAATATGTGCTTACCGCGCGAGCCAAAGGCTTGGGCGAACGGCAAGTGTTATACGGCCATGTGTTTCGTAATGCGATGTTGATTATTATCGCCGGTATTCCAGCGGCTATCGTTGGGATTTTCTTTGCCGGTAATTTTTTGATTGAGATTATCTTTAAACTTGATGGTTTGGGGTTGTTGGGTTTCGAAGCCATTCAGCAGCGTGATTATCCGGTGATATTTGGTACGCTGTTTATCTTTACTTTGCTCGGGCTGTTATTACAGTTAATCAGTGATTTAAGTTATCACTTAATTGATCCGCGTATTGATTTTGAGGGGCGCTAATGTCAAGTCATCCATTATCTTCTGTACCCTCAAACACATCTTCCATTGTCCCAGAAAAAAAACGCCGCCTAAATCCTATTTGGCAGGCACGCCTAAACCGTTTTCGCCACAATCGCCTTGGAGTAATATCGCTATTTATTTTTGCCCTGATATTTGTCATTTGTATGGCAGCCAATGTCATTGCCAATGACAAGCCGCTACTGGTGCAGTATCAAGGTGATTATTATTTCCCCGTCCTAAAAGCCTATCCCGAAACGACTTTTGGTGGGGTGTTCGAGACTGAAGCCAATTACAAAGACCCTGCAGTGCAAGCGTTGATTGATGAGCAGGGTTTTTATATTATGCCGCTCATTCCCTTTGCCGATCAGACACCAAACGTTGAGCTTGGGATTCCATATCCAGCCGCGCCCAATAGTCAAAATTGGCTGGGTACCGATGACTTAGGACGCGATGTGCTGGCGCGGATACTTTATGGATTGCGGGTATCTTTGTTGTTCGGTATCGCCTTGACGCTTGCGGGTGCACTCATTGGCATTATCGTTGGTGCGATACAAGGCTATTACGGTGGCTGGGTAGATTTAGCCGGGCAGCGCTTTATGGAAGTATGGGGCGGGATGCCGCAGCTGTTTATGATTATTATTTTGGTCAGCTTGTTTAGCCCTAGCATATTTATGTTATTTGCCATGATGTTGTTATTCGGTTGGATGGGGCTAGTCGGTTTGGTACGGGCAGAGTTTTTGCGTGCGCGTAATTTTGATTATGTTCGTGCCGCTCGTAACCTTGGGGTGTCAGACAGTCAAATCATGCTCAGGCATATCTTACCCAATGCATTGGCATCAAGTTTGTCGCAATTGCCGTTTATTTTAACGGCTAATATTATCGCGTTAACAGCGTTAGACTTTTTAGGATATGGTCTGCCACCTGGTTCACCGTCGCTTGGTGAGCTGATGGTACAAGGGAAAAACAACCTCGATGCCCCTTGGCTCGCGCTATCAGGGTTCTTTAGCTTAACTTTTATTTTATCCTTGCTCATCTTCGTTGGCGAAGCGCTACGTGATGCCTTTGATCCGAGGCGCTCGTGATATGACAACTGATAAAATAATAACCGCTAATATGACGACCACTACTGAGCAAAGTGCTAATGAGCAAAATGCCCATTCAAATGATAGTCATAGCAATAGCCAAAATAAGCTCATACTGAGCGTAGATAAACTTAGCATCGTCACGGACGCAGGCATGGTTCTGGTCGATAAGCTATCGTACGAGCTACGGCAAGGGCAGACATTAGCGATAGTAGGCGAGTCGGGCTCTGGTAAGTCGATTGCCAGTCTTGCGCTATTAGGCTTGCTACCGGACAGTTTGACGGTTAGCGGTGAAGTGCAGCTAGCAAACGCCAAAGACATGAGTGCGCTGCCAATTACCAATGACAAAGGGCGAAATGTGGCGCTGCGCTCTATTCGTGGGCAGCGTATCGGTATGGTGTTTCAAGAGCCGATGACGGCGCTAAACCCACTACATACGGTCGGCAAACAAATTGCAGAATCCTTGCGTATCAGCGGCGCCCCCAAAAAACAGTGGCGCGAAAAAAGTATCGCTTTATTAAACGATGTCAATATCAACGACCCTGCTGATAAGCTAAATCGCTATCCACATGAGTTATCAGGCGGTCAACGCCAACGGGTCATGATTGCCATGGCATTGGCGCAGCAGCCTGATGTTTTAATCGCTGATGAACCGACGACCGCGCTTGATGTGACCTTGCAACATGAGATTCTAACCCTGTTAGATAACCTTAAGTGTCAGCATAATATGGCAATGATATTAATCAGCCATGATCTCAATCTGGTCAGGCGCTATAGCGATGACGTCATCGTCATGCGCCAAGGACACACGATTGAGCAAGGGCAAACGGCAGCAGTATTTAGCCAGCCTAAAGCGGACTATACCCGCTCGCTTATCAAGCAAGATTTCGGGCAAGCACTCAGTTTATTGGATGATGAAAGTCAGTTACCAACCGTATTGCAAGTCAGTAACCTACAAGTAAAATTTCCTATTGAAAAAAGCTTGTTTGGCGGCACCAAACGTTGGTTTGATGCGGTAAAAGATGTCGATATGACCCTGCAGAAAGGGCAGGCGTTGGGTATCGTTGGTGAGTCAGGCTCTGGTAAAACCACCATTGCCCTTGCGCTAAGCCAATTACTCAGCAATCAAGCGCGTGTCAGTGGTCAGATAATGGTCAATGGACAGGACATGACGGCATTGTCCAAACGTCATTTGCGCACCTTGCGCGCGCAAATTCAAATGGTGTTTCAAGACCCCTTTGCCAGTATCGATCCACGTATGACGGTCATGCAAATCGTCGAAGAAGGGCTGTTAGTACAAGGTGTCAATAAAGCAGAACGCCAGCAAGCAGTGATGGATAGTTTGGCGACTGTGCATCTACCAGCGGAGTTTGCGCAGCGTTATCCGCATGAGTTATCGGGCGGTCAGCGTCAGCGCGTCGCCCTTGCGCGTGCCCTTATTATGCAGCCAAGTTTATTGATATTAGATGAGCCAACGTCGGCGCTTGATAGCACCACGCAGGTTACGGTGGTCAACTTGCTACGGGAAATTCAAGCAAAATTGCAAGTCAGCTATGTGTTTATCAGCCACGATTTAAAAGTAGTCCGCGCCTTATGCCAGCATATGATGGTGATAAAAGACGGCGTGTGTATTGAGTCGGGCCCTAGCGAAGATGTGTTTAATAATCCACAGCACCCGTACGCGCAGCAGCTGTTGCAGGCGAGTTCCTTATAACAATAAACGCTATCAATTATTATAAGTAAAAATCATGAGAAAATTATGCTTGATGCTTTTATCTAGCGCTCTATCGCTTAGTGGTTGTTCGGATAGTTCAACCGTAGCTAATACAGAAGAAAAATATGCCATTGGCGATCTTGGTGGCGTTTCTGTAAATCTACCTAGAGAATTTGTCGAATTGATTGAATATGATGGGGATCCTAGTTGGGGAGAAAAGCGCGTGGGTAAAAAGCCTGAACGAACCTACAACAAGTCGCTACTGAGACTATTTTAAGTTTTCGTAAAGAAGCAAGTTGATGGCTGATTTTCTTTGTATAAGTAAAGATGCGACGCTAAATAACCAGAACATCGCAGTTCATAATAATCATGACATCCTAAAAATGGCGGTGGTACAATAAGTTTAAACAGTAGTCTGCTTTATGTAGACGCTGATGCAGTATTTTTATTCACCGTGCTTTTGTTTTGACAGCATTTTTTATTTTGACTGCGGTGATGAATCACTGCTTTAAGTTGTCGTTGTTGCTAGTATTAGCATTATTAAAAAGGATTTTTATACCTATGAAAAAACAAAATACTATTTCTAAATTGGTCAGTAGTACAGGCTTACAACACGCTGGTTATTTGGCGGTTGCTAAGACGCGTGCCAAAGTACTAAAAGCCTTTTCTTACGTAGTGCCAGTCAGAAGACCGATGTTGTTTGTCGGTGAGACCTCGTGTGAAGATTTGTGTGACATGCTCATCAATGAAGGCAATACCAATGTTTTTATCGTTACGGACGCGGTATTAAACAAACTTGGTATCCCTGCTAAAGTCACAGATTATCTAGATAGCAAAAATATCAGCTATAAAATCTACGACGGCATTACCCCAGATCCTACTTTTAAAGTCGTCGAAGAGGGATTGCGCAAGTCTGTCGACGCTAAGTGCGACTCAATTATTGCCATCGGTGGCGGCTCGGTTATTGATGCGGCTAAAATGATTGCCATGTCACAAGGCAATAACTGCAAGCCAAAACAGCTTATCGGTATCTTGAAAGCCAGAAAACCTTCGGTTCCGCTTTATTGTATTCCAACCACAGCTGGCACCGGTTCAGAAGCGACGTTGGGTGCGGTGGTGTCAGATGACAAAACGCATCAAAAAGCCCTATCTATCGACCCAAGAATGGTGCCATTAGCAGCGGCTATCGATCCGATTATTATGAAAGGCATGCCGGCGCATATCACAGCAGATACCGGTATCGATGTCTTAACCCATGCTTTAGAAGCGTGGATGAGTGCCAATGCTAGCGTCGAGACCGATTATTATGCGGCTTCTGCAGTTAAAACTGTAATGCAAAACCTACCACTGGTTTATAAAGATGGCGGCAACTTGAAAGCACGTGAAGAGATGGGTATCGCCGCTCATTACGGCGGTATCGCCTTTAATAAAGCCGGTCTAGGTTACGTTCATGCTATCGCTCACCAGTTGGGGGCGCACTATAGTATCCCCCACGGTCGTGCCAATGCCATCGTCTTACCATATGTGCTTGACGTCAATCGCAAAGGCAGCAAAAAAAGATTGGCAGAGTTAGCTCGCAAGACTGGTATGGTCAAATCGGGTCAAGCTGGCAAGAGTGATAGCGATATTGCCGATAGTCTCATCGCACAAGTACGCGAGCTGATTGCTACCTTAAATATCGATCCAACCGTTAAAAATATGCAAAGCAGTGATTTTAATGATATTGCCAAAGCCGCGGCAAAAGAAGTCAGCGATACTTATGCGGTGCCGACTTATCTATCTGCTGCTGAGATTAAGGATATTTTAACCAAGATTAAGCAAGCCAGTGATGAGCACGCCAGTCGTGATGCAAAAACTGATAAGGTTGCTTAAGTTATTTAAGCTACTTAATAAGTCCGATGATCAATCTCTAAAAATAAAAAAGAGCACATTGCGATATCAACAATGTGCTCTTTTTCTTTACTTCTCTGTTGCTTATAACTAGCACTGGTTTTATTTTAAACGATATTAAAACGCAGGTTTACGCTTTGGCACCGCATCTAAAAACTCATTACGGGCTTGATTGTCGTGTACATACTCGCCCAGCATCGCTGTGCTGCGCGTGGTTGAATGCTGCTTGTTAACGCCGCGCATCATCATGCACATGTGCGCTGCATCCATAACCACTGCCACACCGCGGCAACCTGTCACATCCATAATCGTTTGTGCGACTTGTTCGCTTAAATTCTCTTGAATTTGCAAGCGACGAGCAAACATATCAACGATACGGGCGAATTTTGACAGCCCTAATACTTGACCATTGGGCAAGTAACCGATGTGCGCGACGCCATGAAATGGCAACATATGATGCTCACATAATGAATAAAATTCAATGTTTTGCACCAAGACCAATTCACGATTGGTCGAAGGAAATACCGCGCCATTGACCACTTTTTCCAAGCTTTGATGATAGCCTTGCGTCAAATGCGCAAACGCTTTTGCCGCGCGTATTGGAGTATCTTGTAAGCCAGGACGCTCTAAGTCTTCGCCAGTTGAAGTGATTAGCTGACGATAGGATTCAACACTTTCTTGAAAATCTGTTGCTATTGTTGGGGTATTGCTCATAAGTTTGGCAGCCATCCAAAATGTGGGTGTAGCTTAACGCTAATCCTTGTTTACAAACAATGGTTGTAAAGGATTTTTATAAAAATTGTGCAAGCTGGGAGGGCTGTGATTATACTTGAAATCCACTTAACTTCATACTGCTATGCTCAGTAGATAATCGTTTTATCCATATTAGCTATTACTATGAAAGGAGATTAAGCGTTTATAGCGTGTAAGTAAATACAGTATACGAGTGTTTACTTAACTCAATTCGTGTATAATGGGTCATCTTTTAATTTGTGTTTTCACTCGCTATTTATGAGCGAGCTATTAAAAATAATCTGTCATTTAAATCGATTTACAGGGAACTATTATGTTACTACAAGGACAACGCTTTGTCGTCACCGGCATCGCAAGCAAACTTTCTATCGCTTGGGCAATCGCTGAAGCGCTGCACCGTGAAGGCGCATCGTTAATTTTGACTTATCCCAATGACAAAATTAAAAAACGTGTCGATATGGCCGCCGAAGCCTTTGAAGCGGATTTAGTGCTTGAGTGTGATGTGGCATCAGATGAATCGATTGCTGCATGTTTTGAGCAAGTGACCGCGCATTGGGGTGATGGTATTGATGGTGTTGTCCACGCGATTGGCTTTGCGCCGATGGACCAGTTGGATGGCGATTTCGTCAATGCCACTACCCGTGAAGGCAGCCAAATTGCTCATGATATCTCAAGCTATAGCTTTGTGGCCTTGGCCAAAGAAGCACGCGCGCTGCTAGCCATGCGTCATGGTTCTATGCTGACCTTGACCTATGAAGGCAGTATTTCCGTATTGCCAAATTACAACGTCATGGGCATGGCAAAAGCCAGTTTAGAGGCCAGTGTGCGCTACCTTGCTACCTCGATGGGCGGTGAAGGTATTCGTGTCAACGCGATTTCTGCTGGTCCTATTCGTACCCTTGCGGCAAGCGGCATCAAATCGTTCCGTAAAATGCTCGATATCAGTGAAAAAATCGCCCCGTTACAGCGTAATATTACCCAGACCGAAGTCGGTAATGCGGCGCTATTTTTACTATCACCGTGGGCATCTGGTATCACCGGTGAGATTATGTTTGTGGATGCAGGTTTTAATACCGTTGCCATCAGCGAGCAATTAATGATGCTTGATGAGACAAAATAATGTTTGTAAGCAAAGTTAATATGAGTTAAGCAGTAGAGAAGACGGCCAATTGGCTGTCTTTTTTGGTTATAATAAGGGCTTTTTGGTGTTGGGCCATTAGGCAACGAATATGATAACCAGATTACCAAAATGGATATTGTGGGGCGGCGCTGTACTGGCATTTAGCGCAGGCTGCGTCAATACCGCCGCATTAATGGGCTTTACCAATTTATCCGTCTCGCATGTGACCGGAAACGTCAGCCTGTTTTCAGCGGCGATTGCGCATTTAGACGGTCGCAGTATTTTATATATCGGTGCTTTGCTGCTGTCTTTTTTGGCTGGGGCAATATTAAGCGGTTTTGTGATTGGGCAACGATCATTAAAGCTCGGTCGGCGTTACGGCAGTGCGCTGTATATAGAAGCGGCGCTATTATTGATTAGCTATTGGTTATATCAGCAGCATGATTACTTAGGACAATTGGCAGCGGCGATGGCGTGCGGCTTACAGAATGCGATGGTCGCTACCTATAGCGGCGCGGTTATTCGTACCACCCATTTGACCGGTCTGACCTCTGATATGGGCGCTGCCATCGGTAACTGGCTGGCGGGACGGCGTATCAGCAAGCCTACATTGGGCTTTCAAGCGATTATTTGGTACTGCTTTTGCGGTGGCGGCGCCGTCGGGGCGTTTTTATATGCCAAAGTTGGCTATGGCGCGTTATTTGTCCCTATTAGCATTGTTTTGAGTGCAGCTTTTTTCTATAACTATATGTCAGACCGTTTGCCAGAAAAAAGACAGCCGAGACAAAAAAAGCGCCCATCTGCTTGATGAGCGCTTTTTATTTTAATTTTCTAATTCAAATAAGCTTAACGAGACAAACTACTTATCGTCTTCTTCGTGATCTTCATGTTCATGTAACCCTTGCATCATATCTAATGCGGAGTCGTCGGTACGCTGCTGATCTTTTTTATCCAAGCCATCTTGATTGATGTCTTTTGGCGCCATTTTTGTGGTCGAATCGGTTTTGTTTGAATTTGGCATAACATATTCCTGTTTGTTTTTATCAATGTCCAATAAAGTCCAATAAAAATATAATGGGTAAATTTATCGGCTTTTAGTTTTAATTAACTTATTTAGTATGAGATAGCACTGTACGCTTGTACATACACGGTGTACGTTTGTTTAGTGACGATGTGTAACCATACATCACACGGATTCCTGCTTAATTTTTCTATAACCACATTTATTGCAAAATTATTAGCAGCACTCTTAAGTCAGTTTTTTGTTATATATCTGCTATGATGACGGCGTGTTTTTTGCGGTTACCGATTGATGAAGGGTAAGTTGCCAAAGTACGCTTTTATTTTAGGTTTTTTACACTGTCTTTGGGGAAAATAAGGACATTTTATGTCAGAGCAAAAACTAGATAGCCATCTTCCTGATGATGGCAACGAGTATTTATTTACCGATACCTTTCCAAAAGGTACAGGTAAAGGGTTGATAGTGGTCGCTATTGCGGCGGTTATCAGTATGATTATCTATAACGTTTTGCCGTTTGATATCAATGCCAATAAAGGCCTTGCGATGTTGTTTTTCATCGGGGTGCTGTGGTTGACAGAGGCGGTACACGTTACGATTACGGCGCTTTTGGTCGTCGTCGTTGGTGCGTTGATTGGCATTCCAGAGTTTGATGCGGAGATTGGTTTACAAAGCTTTGCCAATCCGACGATTTATTTATTCTTTGGTGGTTTTGCTTTAGCTGCAGCACTACATGTACAGCAACTGGATAAAAAAATTGCGTTGAAGATTTTATCGATGTCAGGCGGTAAGCTCAGCACGGCAGTATTTTTGATATTTGGTGTGACAGCGTTTTTGTCGATGTGGATATCGAATACTGCGACCGCGGCGATGATGTTGCCACTAGCACTCGGTATTTTGACCCAAGTTGACCGTGAAAAAGACCGTGGCACCTTTGTTTTCGTATTACTGGGTATTGCTTATTCAGCGAGTCTTGGTGGTCTGGGTACGATTGTTGGTTCGCCGCCAAACGCTATTGCCGCAAAGGCGCTTGATATTGCGTTTGTAGACTGGATGAAGTTTGGTATACCGATGATGTTGGTGCTCTTGCCATTATTATTGGGTGCCATGTATGTGTATTTAAAACCAAATCTAAACCGTAAGATTGTACTGCGTGAAGACGAGCCTATCGCTTGGAATAAACCGCGTATAGTGACGATTATCGTCTTTATCATTACCGCCCTTAGTTGGATATTTTCCAAAAAAATCGGCGCTGCATTAGATATCACGGATACTGATGCCGTAATTGCCTTATCCGCTGCTGCTGCTGTAGTGAGCTTGGGTTTGGTGTCATGGAAGCAAGTGTCTGATAATACCGATTGGGGCGTACTCATGCTGTTCGGTGGCGGTATCGCGCTATCGACGATTTTGAAAGTATCAGGTGCGTCTTTAGTACTGGGCGAAACGGTTGCCAATGCGCTGTCTTCAGCACCGCTTATTATCGTCATGATTGCCGTATCGGCATTTATTATCTTCTTGACGGAGTTTGCTTCTAATACGGCTTCTGCTGCTTTGTTAGTACCAGTGTTTGCTGCTATTGCTGAGCAAATGGGACTGCCACATGAAGTGCTCGTCTTGGTCATCGGTATTGGCGCCTCATGTGCCTTTATGTTACCGGTTGCCACGCCGCCGAATGCGATTGTCTTTGGTACGGGGCTGATTAAGCAAAACGAGATGATACGTGTTGGTGTTATTCTTAATATTCTTGCTACCCTAGTCGTCGGGTTGTGGGCGTATTTTTTCTTAATATAGCCTAGCAATTAAGTTCATCATAATCCCTAAAGCCCGATATTTACTTAAATGTCGGGTTTTTTATTTCCTTTTATTGTTAGTCTGTGTATAACGGAGTGATTTGCGAGGAAGAAAAAAAGGATGGAGTATTCTAGTAATAAGCAATTCAATACTATTGCAGCTATCTCAGACATTCACAGTAATGTCTTTGCGCTTGAAGCTGTGCTTGCTGATATCAGACATCGAGATATTGACCAAATTGTTAATCTCGGAGATATTCTATATGGACCGATTGCGCCTAAAGCCACGTATGAGCTTTTAACGAAATATCAAGACGATATTATTACTATTCGGGGTAATCAAGATAGACAGATTTATGAAGCTACGACAATAGAGATGAAAAGCAATTCTACGCTGACTTTCATTACAAAAGATTTGCCTAAAATGGCGATAAGATGGATGCAGAACTTGCCTTTTGATTATCATTTGAATGACGATATATATCTGTGTCATGGGTCGCCAGCGGACGACATGATATATCTATTGGAAAATATAGAAACAGGGCAGCCGACGCTACGTAATAACACAGATATTTTAGCATTGCTCAAGGGTATCGACAGTTCAGTTATCGTATGTGGCCATACTCATATTCCGCGTACAGTCATGCTATCGACAGGACAAATTGTTGTTAATACAGGTAGCGTTGGCTATCCCGCCTATAAAGATGATTTACCAATCGTGCATAAAATGCAGACTTATTCGCCCCATGCCAGTTACGCTCTTATTAAATGTGTTGAAAATAAAAAAGGTAAGCAGTGGCAAACTGAGCATATTAGAGTGCCTTACGATTATGAAGCAGCAGCTAAATTGGCTTTAGCAAATGGTCGTGAAGATTGGGCGTTTGAATTAAGGACAGGGCGAGTATTGTAACTGGAGAATAGTCAAAGTGTCTTTAGATCAAGCTGATAATATTGATTGCGGTAACTATAATTTTTATATATATAAAGGACTGATTAAAATGCTAACACTGTTTATGGTACAACTTGGTGGTCGCCCCAAAGGTCGTTTGATTGAGCAACATGATATATTTTTTGGCGTGGCCAACCAAGTCAGCGAGCTGATAGAGGATATCAATCAGCACTGGCCTGAGGTTAAAAATAAATGGCACATTGACTCGTATCGAGCGATTAGCAAAGTTGATAATTATGCGATTAAATTGGTCGAATCAAGTAGCCAAACAGAGAGTACCAACGATGTAGAGAGTACCAACGATTTAAAGTTATTCTTTATCAATTTAGGGGGTTATCAGCGCGGCAGTTTCGAGGAGTTTCATTATAAGCTGCTTATCGTTGCTGCTACTCAAGCGGACGCTATTAAGCAAGCAAAACAGAGCGAATTTTATAAAGCCTTTACTTATAAAGATAAAGAGTCGCCTTTTAATGCCGCCTCGCATATTGATGATAAGTTTGAGGTAGATATCGACGATATTTATAACGTCAATGACCTTATTCCAAATGTTCGGTTGTTAATTAAGCCGATTACTAACGATAACAATGAATTTGCGAATACTGATGATAAAGAGTACGTTGGTTATCTGAGTATCAAGAATTTAAGGAGGTTAGGATAATATGGCTTTAAATATGTACTATAAAAACGGCGTTATTCGCAAAACGCGTAGCCAAATCTCTGATGAGCTATTGACCACGCTTTATCAGGTTCATAATAATGCCAATTTTCCACAACTGACGTGGTTAATTGATAATCTTTATGAAAATCCACAGATCCAGCCTGATGTCGCTAAATGGTTAGCTGATGAGGTGGTGGCGTTTGAGAGACTGTTACTTTCGTTGCACCTGCCTTTTCCTATGCTGCCTCTGCAAAAGCTCCATAGCTTCTTTACGGGAGCTGCAGCTAGGGGGCAGGTGATTTATACCAGTAATTAGTGAATTTTTTGCTTTAGCCTGTTTCTATAACCATCTTGAATCACGCCCAAATTACCCCCATAATCTAAGCACTTCCAAATAATAAATAGCCTAAGTAAATATGCCCAATACTTCTAAGAATACCGCAGAAACTGCTACTGAAAACCTAACCAACGACCTAAGCTCTAATGAATTTAGCTCCAACGAAAATGAAGCAAGTAAAGCCGCCAACCCAAATAATGATGACTCAAATATCACGGTAAACAGTGATAACGCATCTTCGTACGTGAAGGTTGCCACTGACTTACCAGTTTTAGCCAAAGATAGCTATTATCTCAGCCGTTTAGAGCGTGAGCTGGCGCGTGCCGCTGTGGCTAATAATAAAAGAGATCAGAAGGGTTCTGATAATAAAGCAGAGGACGGGCTAACCAAAAAACGTGCGCAGTATGACAAAATAAAAACCCGTTCACAGCAAGCGGTGCAAGCGCGTATTGATAGTATTCCAGAGAAATTGGCAGAAAAACTCAATCTTGATTTGCCCGTGAGTCAACGTGCTGATGACTTGGTTCAAGGTATTATCGATAACCAAGTGATTATCGTGGCAGGTGAGACCGGTTCTGGTAAGACGACGCAATTACCAAAGCTTGCAATGCTGGCAGGTCGCGGTATCACAGGGCAAATAGGTCATACTCAGCCAAGGCGACTGGCAGCACGCAGCGTAGCAAACCGTATCGCTGAAGAGTTGGGCGAGCAGCTTGGTAATACCGTCAGCTTTAAGGTTCGTTTTAATGAGCAAGGGTCGGCACAATCTATTGTCAAGCTCATGACCGATGGTATCTTGCTCGCTGAATTGGGTCATGATCGTTTCTTGAGTAAGTACGATACCATTATCATTGATGAAGCGCATGAGCGTAGTTTAAATATTGATTTTATTATGGGGTATCTAAAAAAACTGCTGCCCAAGCGCCCTGATTTAAAAGTCATTATTACCTCAGCGACCCTTGATACTAGACGCTTTAGTGAATATTTTAGCCATTATGATAAGAAGCTAAAACGTAACGTGCCTGCGCCGATTTTTAATGTCGAAGGTCGCAGTTACCCTGTGGAAGTTCGTTATCGTCCGCTGACCGATGAGCCAGTAAACAGCTCGGATGATGATAGCTATGATGACTTTGAAGAGAATCTGCCGCGTGCGGTGGTTGCTGCCGTCGAAGAATGTTTTAGCGATGCACAAAATAAAGGTCATGCCGATCAAGCAGATATTTTAATATTTGCCGCGACAGAAGCTGAGATTCGTGAGCTCCAAGAGGTGCTTGAGCGTCATGGGCCAAAACATACCGAAGTGCTGCCACTATTTGCACGGCAGACTTATGAAGAGCAGCAGCGAATCTTTCAGCCTTCAGGTCGCGGTCGGCGTATCGTTATCGCCACCAACGTTGCCGAGACGGCGCTGACCGTACCCGGCATTCGCTATGTGATTGACTTAGGATTTGCGCGGATTTCGCGTTATTCGTATCGCTCACGCGTACAGCGTTTACCGATTGAAGCCATCTCACAAGCTGCGGCCAATCAGCGTAAAGGTCGCTGTGGTCGTGTGGCACCGGGTGTTTGTATTCGTCTTTATTCTGAGGAGGATTTTACTGGTCGTCCAGAATTTACCGAACCTGAAATTTTACGTACCAATCTTGCCTCCGTTATTTTGCAAATGGCCAACCTGCGCTTAGGCAGTGTCGATGATTTTGCCTTTATTGAGCCACCTGATAGCCGTTTGGTCACTGATGGGCATAAATTGCTTGATGAATTGGGCGCGATTACTTCCAAAAAAGCTTCTCAAAAAGAAACGGCCAGTAATGCTAAAAAACAAAAAGGTCTCGACCATTTGGTTTTGACGCCGACTGGGCAAAAAATGGCACGTATGCCAATTGATCCAAGGCTGGCACGTATGCTAGTTGCCGGTAGCGATTTTGATTGTATCCGTGAGATGCTCATCGTGGTTGCGGCGCTTGCTGTTCAAGACCCGCGCGAGCGTCCTGCCAATAAGCGCCAGCAAGCGGATCAAAAGCATGCTGAGTTTCGTCAAGATGATTCAGATTTCTTATTCTATTTGAGCCTGTGGAAAGCCTTGTTTGAAAAG
The DNA here is from genome assembly GCF_002836335.1 of Psychrobacter sp. Sarcosine-02u-2. Taxonomy (NCBI): domain Bacteria; kingdom Pseudomonadati; phylum Pseudomonadota; class Gammaproteobacteria; order Moraxellales; family Moraxellaceae; genus Psychrobacter; species Psychrobacter sp. Sarcosine-02u-2. The sequence continues at coordinate 20,196 of NZ_PJBX01000160.1, forward strand.
GACGAAGACGGCAACAAACTGTCTGGCAATCAGCGTAAGAATTTTACCAAGAAAAACTATTTGAGCTTCCCGCGTGTCCGTGAGTGGAATCAAACCCATCGCCAGCTGGTACAAATGGTCACTGAGCTAAAACTGACCGATGTTAAGGAGGCAAAAACCACTAATAAAGGTAGCAATAAAAAAGCTTCTTTAGAGAATGTGACTAGCGACCCTACCGCGATTGAAGATGAAGAACTCAAAGCCGTTAAATATGCCAATTTACATCGTGCGTTATTAACGGGTCTGTTATCTACGATCGCGCATAAAACTGAAAATCGCGGTGAGTACTTAGCCGCGCGACAGCAAAAAGCCAAAATCTTCCCAGCCAGTACGGTGTTTAAACAAGTACCGCCTTGGGTAATGGCCTTTGAAGTGGTGGAAACCTCACAAGTGTTTATGCGTACCGTTGCCAAAATTGAACCGGAATGGATTATCTCAGCGGCAGGCGACTTGTTAAAATATCACTACTTTGAGCCGCATTGGTCGAAGAAGACCGGACGCGTTAAAGCTTACGCGCAGATTAGCTTATTTGGTCTGATTATTATCAGTAAACAGCTGACCAACTATGAGCAAGTCAATTTAAGCGAATCGCGAGAAATCTTTATCCGTGATGGTTTGGTGACCGGTAATTTAGGTCGGCAAGCGCCATTTTTACAGCATAATATGGATAAAATTGCTGATATTGAACGTATCGAAGACAAATTGCGTCGACGTGATTTATTGGTTGATGAAGAAGCGCTATATCAGTTTTATGATAAAAAAATCCCCGAGCATATTGCCAGCCGCAAAGCCTTTGAAGATTGGCGGGCCGAGGTGGAAAAAACTGATACTAAGTATCTATTCTTCACCGATGATGACGTGCTTAATAGCCAAGCGCCAACGACAGGCGATTTTCCAGAAGTGTGGAAGCTGGGTGATTTAAAATTACCGCTGCGTTATGTCTTTGATCCGTCAAGCGATGATGATGGCGTGACCATTCGTGTGCCACTGGCGGCGCTACCGCAGCTTGATGCGATTGAGCTATTGTGGGGCGTACCCGGCTGGCGTTATGAGTTGGTATTACAATTGCTCAAGTCATTGCCGAAAGACATTCGCCGTCAAATCGTCCCCATTCCTGATACTGCCGATAGCTTGTTTGATGAGTTGCAGCCTGCTGGTGGACAAGGGTTGCTTAAGCAGTTGTGCCAAGCTTTAAATCGTCGCGGCATTATGTCGGTGACGCCTGAGAGTTTTAATCCTGCTAGCATTGATCGCTATTTACAGCCGCAAATCTGCGTGGTCGATGACAAAAACCGCATTATCGAAAAAGGTCGCGACCTACAAACGCTACAAATTCGCCATGCTCAAGAGACCCGCCAAGCGGTGAATGAGCAACAAGGTACGCATACGGAGTTTCCTGAGCACTTTGCCTTTAGCAAAAACCATCATAGTGCAGGCGTGGTGATGAAACAGTTTGCTGCCTTGGTCGCAGACGCGTCGGGTGAAGCGGTATCGATTCACCAATATACCGACGTTAATGCCGCGTTGCAGGCACACCGTGTCGGGGTTTTGACTTTAATAAAAGCTAAGCTTGGCGCGAAGAAAAAACAGCTGACCAGTCAGATTGATAAGATATTTAAATTGGCTTTTGCTCCCCTTGGCGATATGGAGAAGCTAAAAACCATCGTCATCGATGCGGCATTGGATGCTGCGCTTGAAGAGCATTATGTGCTATTCGATCATACTGCCGATTTACCTGAAAGCGCTGATGATATTGCCGTAGCCCTTGCGGAAGAATTGCCTTTTACGCCAGAGGAGTTTGAAAAAACCTTAGAAGTCGTCGCTGGTAACTTCCTATTAACGGGTCAAGATGTCATAAAAACGCTTAAAAATGTCTATACGCGTTGGCAGCGTATCCGTCAGAGCTTACTCATGCTTGATAGAGAAATATTTGGCGAGTCTATCGAAGATATCGAAGATCAGCTAGAGGATTTGCAATTGGCTGATTTTGTTTATCGCATGGATTATAGTCATTGGCAACAGTATCCGCGTTATTTGGAAGCATTAGAGATTCGTCTTGAGCGCCTTGAGCACAATCTTGAAGCGGATCTTGATGGTGTCTACGCTCTTGATGAGCATATGGAGCGGCTGGCAAATCGTGCCAATGATAAAGCCATTAGCGAATATCGCTGGATGGTTGAGGAATATCGCATTCAACTCTTCGCGCAGCCGATGAAAACCCGCATGGCGGTATCACCGAAGCGTCTAAATAAAATGTGGGAGAAAGTGAGTTAGTAAATAGGAATTTTACCGAAAATCCAGTTATCCTAGATAGCTAGTGAGTAGGGTGGGCCTGGCGCACCATTTCCATGTAATTTACTTCTTATCGGTGCGCTTGGCGCACCCTACAATAATTTCCATATCTATGGTTAAACAAAAAGGCTGGATTAGCAAACGCTAATCCAGCCTTTTTGTTTAACCATAGATAAACTATAGCAATGCTCTAACCTTTGGATACACCATATTGGCAGGAGACAAGATATCATCTAGCGTCTCTTTATCCATTAGTTTTTCTTCTAATACGATGTCGTAAACACTGCCACCAGTCTCTTGAGCTCTTCTCGCAACAAAAGAAGAGGCGTCATAACCAAGGTGCGGATTTAGCGCGGTGACCAGACCGATATTATTGAATACCTCGACACTACATGCCTCGTTGTTCATCATCAGACCATCGATACAGCGCGTGGCAAACATCTCACAGATATTGGCCAGCATGCTCATACCGGTAAACAAGTTAAAGGCAATGACGGGCTCAAAGACGTTGAGCTGTAGCTGACCGTTTTCTGACGCCATAGCAATGGTATGATCAATACCCATGACATGGAAACACGCTTGGTTCACCACTTCTGGGATCACAGGGTTTACTTTACCTGGCATGATTGAGCTACCAGGCTGCATTTCAGGCAAGCGATATTGCGCTAAACCAGCTCGCGGACCCGAAGACTGCAAACGTAAATCATGGGCAATCTTGGAAAGTCTAGCAGCAAAAAGACGCAAATTGCCAGACAAAGCCACATAAGCACTGGTGTCTTGTGTCGCTTCAATCAAATCTTCAGCAATATAATAAGGTCTGCCAGTCAAATCAGACAAGGTTTTGGCAACTTCTTCAGAATAGCCCGCTGGTGCATTCAAGCCCGTACCAATTGCTGTGCCGCCCATATTGATTTCATGAAACAGCGCACGAGTAGATTCGATACGATCCATCTCTTTTTTGATCATGGTTGCAAAGGCGTTGAACTCTTGACCCGCGGTCATAGGCACAGCGTCTTGCAAATGCGTGCGACCCATTTTTAATTGATCGGCAAGCTCCGCGCTTTTTTTCTTAAGGCTGTTATACAAGATATCCATTTTACTTAATAGATGGACACAGTATTCATCTAACGCCACATTCATCGCTGTAGGGTAGGCGTCGTTGGTTGATTGTGACAAGTTGACATCGTTATTTGGATGCACGTGCTGATAGTCGCCTTTCTCGTAGCCTAGGATTTCTAAAGCACGGTTAGCAATCACTTCGTTGGCGTTCATATTGGTCGACGTACCTGCACCGCCTTGGAACATATCAACGATAAACTGATCATGAAATTTATCAGCAATTAAATCATCGCACGCCGCTGCGATAGCATCTTTAACGGTGTCATTTAGCACGCCTACTTTATTATTGGCAATAGCGGCCGCTTTTTTAACAGTGGCAAAGGCACGAATAAAGGTCGAAAACTGGTTCAAGCGCACTCCACTGACCGTGAAGTTTTCAAAAGCACGTAAGGTTTGGATACCATAGTAAGCATCAGCGGGCACGTCACGATAGCCGAGTAGGTCATGTTCTTGGCGAGTAGCAGTTGTCATGCAATAAATCCTTTCAATAAAAAGCCCTGATTAAGACGCAAAGATACCGTCATTTGTTAACATGACAGTAATAGCCTTGCATTGGTAAGTCTATATGGTTGACCTTATAGCATAAGCCTTTTAGGTAGGGATTAACAATGAATATTTATTACATCACGCATAATAAAATAAAAAACTTTATATTATAAATAGTAAGCGCTAAACGTTTTTATCTGAAGAAGGCCGTAAACTCATTAAATCCACCTTCAAAGCAAAGATAATATGATTTTATCTCTACTTTAATATAGTCAGTGTAAAATAAAAGTGACACGTTATAGCTTTTTGCGACTGGTATAAATTTTCCTTGCTGGCTGTTATCACAGAGGCTACGAAAAATTCATCCCAGTCGCACTGTATCGACTTTAGAGGAATTCTACTATAGTTAGTTTAAAGCACTTAATAAGCGCCAAAATTTGCTTTAGGGTTTTGCTCTTATATTTTCTGTTACCACGCCCATCGCATAAAACAGCAAGGCGATAAGGGTCATGGCGACGATAAACGGCGTTAAAACCCAAATTACAATGTTAATGAGTAATGATGATAATAGACCATTAAAGATAATGCTGTGTGGCGCGATAAAATCGGTGATGACATCGACTGCGCGCTTGGCAATCGGAAAAAGTAAGGTGCTGACAGCCAGAATATAGAGATATTTGGCGAAGTCAGGATTGCTTGAGAGGACGATAAAGTAAAAGCCTACATAGTAGCTGATACCTAATGCCCAGCATTTGAGAGTGTAGCTGAAACGAATCATGTGACTTCCTCCCTAAATCTGACGGTGATGTGACCATCCATGGATAACACATCAATACCTAGTATATTCCAATAATTGAATATATTACTATATGTTATATTACGAATATACAAGTTAAGTCAACTGTTTTTTATCACCATCTTTATTTAACCAACAGCGTACTAGCGGCGGGATTAAAGCCTAAGATTTTATCAATAGAAAATAAATAGCCTAAGCAAAAATTAAAAACCAATGCAATAAAAAGGAAAAAACCATGTGGAACGAGCGCTACAACAGAGCAGAGTATGTTTTTGGTACCGAGCCCAATGACTTTTTAAAAGAAAATTTTCAAAAAATACCGGTAGGTGGCAAAGTTTTGTGTTTGGCTGAAGGCGAAGGCAGGAATGCAGTTTTTTTAGCAGAACAAGGTTACGAAGTGACCGCCATGGATATGTCAGACGTAGGTTTGAATAAAGCTTTAAAGCTGGCGCAAGATAGAGGCGTTGATATCATCACTCAAGTTGCTGATTTAGCTGACTATGAGTTTGGTCAAGCACAGTGGGACAGTATCGTTGCTATCTGGGCGCATCTGCCGCCAGCCATACGCCAGCACGTTCATGCGCAGATTGCACCAGCGCTCAAGCCAGAGGGCATGTTTATCTTAGAGGCTTATACCGAGCAGCAGCTAAGCATGGACGCTGTCGGCGGACCTCCTGCAACACAAAAAGAGCGCTTTGGTTCGTTAGCAGTTTTGCGTGCTGAGCTGGCAGAGTTAGAAGAAATAACGGGTATCGAAAAGCAGCGCATGATTTCTGAAGGTAAGCGCCATCAAGGTTTGAGTGCGGTGGTACAGTTTATTGCTAAAAAAACAGATGAGCATGAATTTAGGCGCTAATTTATGAACGTGATTGTCAGTTTTGATAATACTTATATTCTTTGATTTTGACTGCTTAATTCTAGACCTGTAATTCAGCACTCGGGCTGATGCCAAATAAGCGTTTATATTCTCGGCTAAATTGGCTCGGGCTTTCATAACCGACTTGCATAGCGATTTGGGCGATTTGAGTGTCATTTGCTTGGATCAGTCGTCTTGCTTCCATCAAACGCAGGCTTTTTTGGTATTGAAGCGGGCTTAACTGAGTAATTTCCTTAAAATGATGATGAAACCCTGAGACACTCATCCCGCAGCGACTGGCCAATTCTTCGATAACTATTGCCTCATTTAAATGCGTCTTTATCCAATCGGTAGCTTTGCTAATACGGTGCGTATGGCTGCCATTGACCACCAGTTGGCGCAATTTATTGCCTTGCTCTGCTATAAGCAGGCGATAGTAAATCTCCTGCTGAATTAATGGAGCAAGAAAACCAATATCATTTGGATAATCAAGCAAGTGTATCAGGCGTTCAAACGCCGCCATGATGGTACTGTCCAATTGCCACTTTATTCCTAAATGACCTGCAGTATTAGGTAGTTTCGGCGGTATTTTTGCTAAAACCTCACTAATCATAACAAGGTTTAATTTCATAGACAGCACGATAACCGGACGCTCTACCGTCGCATGCCTTATGTGCATGCTTAAAGGGATATTAACGGGGCAAAACATGAGATTACTTTTGTCAAACCTTTGACAGTCGGCACCTAAGTAAATCTCGCGCGCACCTTGTAAAACGATGCAGATACTAGGTTCTTGAATATAGCTGACGGCTTTACTGGGTTTATCAGCACAGTAAAAAAACAAACCTGAAACGGCGGATTCAATGGTTTTGTTTCTAGGTAATAACGATAGGAGTTGCTCGATGGTTGATTGATTCATTAGCTTTTCTTATTTTATACAATTGCTCGATACTATAGAGTTTTGTAGGATTGGGCAAGAGGTTTGGAGCTATGTTCTAACAGATTGTCGCGCTGAGTCTTATACTAGCCTTATTGAGACTGATGCAGCCTCATGATTGATTGAATCAAATTTTGTGTAAATAAAACATAAGGAATAGATAATGAAAATATTTTATAAAACTCGCGCCACAGCAACCGGCGGTCGTTCTGGTCACACCGGTCTTGATGATGGTTCGTTAGGTTTTGATTTGGTTTCTTTTCAAGAGCAAGATAAAAAAGGTGTCAATCCAGAACAGCTTTTTGCCATGGGTTACGCCGCTTGTTTTGATAGCGCCTTAAATATGACGGCGCAGCACATGAAACTGCCGATCACTGCGTCAAAGACCTCGACCCAAGTTGGTATTGGTATGAAGGCCGATGGCAGCTATAACTTAGATATCGATTTGTACGTTGAGGTGTCTGGTATCGATGAAGTACAAGCGCAAACCCTTGTTGAGGCGGCTCACCAAGTATGCCCGTACTCCAATGCTACTCGCGGTAATGTGGATGCGCGTTTGCACGTGACTGTGGTTTAGATATCATTTTATTAAACAATGGCTTTGATAGCTGAGTGAGTAGATACACTAATAACTATAAACAAGTATAAGAATACCGTGACTTTCAATTGCTTGGATATATAACGTATCCAAGCAATTTTTTTATCCAAACAAGATAAAGGTCATTTGTTTAACTCTATAAACGAATAAAGCGCTCTTTGAGCAAAATAAAAATAATATCAATACTAAAACTTTGTTCGAAATTAAATAATAGTGACGTTTGCTCTCTGTTCTATTTTGTGTGAATAACTTGCTGCGCTTCGAGTTTTTCTTTATGTCTGTTATGGTAAAAACTAATAAGTTGATAGCGAAATGACAGCTTATTTTTATAAAGTATCTTTTTTACAAAGTGCTTTTCAAATTATAACAACATAATAATAAGGGCAAATATTATGAATAATGACACTAAGAACAATAATGCTAAAGACGCTGATGCTAAGAATAACAAAAAGCGCATTATCGATAATTCTGAAGATTTAAAAGCCAAAATCACCGAATCTATTGATGACTTTAGGTTGCGCGCTGAGCTTTTGATAGCTAATTTAAAAGAGGGCGGCGATGATGGTTATGACCATTCGACGACCACTGCCGGTGAAAAAGGGCTTAAATCCGGAAAAGTTTCAGAGCTAACGGTGATTGCACCGTTAAAAGAAGGTGGGGCAGAACGGCTAAAAAAAGTCTTAGAGATTGCTGGCGGTAATTTGGCAGGGGCAACGCGGGTTGGTACGTTGCACGACTTGCGTTTTGTGTTTTTAGACAATGATACCAGAGTGTTATTTTGTACGGCTTATGATGGCGATTGGGACCCTTATATCGACGACTTTGCCACTAAAATTCCTGAACTGATGGATATTTTATTTGGGAGCGTTGAAGGTTGGCCTGGCATTAAAGACCCGAGTGTCAAACAGTTCATTTTAGATCATCAAATCACTGCCGCTGGTTGGTATGTAGGAGTTCCGCATCTGACTATTCAAGATATTCGCCGCCAAGACCGCATTGTTAAAGGCATTAATAAAGCGCTGGATGAAGCACAGTCTTAAAGTTTGTGATAAAACAATAAGATATCACTAATTTATGCCATCCTTTTATATCACCATTTTTAAATGGGCTGGGTGATATAAAAGGTAAGGGCAAAGTAAACTCAGACAATGATAAAAATAGGGTTAACAATGAGTAAAAACACTGGAAATAATAATAAAAATGATAGTACTTCAAAAGATAATCATCCTTTAACCAGCAAACTGCATGAATTAAAGGATAACTTTGGCAATCGTATCGAAGACAACAATATTGAATCTTGGTTAGCAGATATTAAAAAAGAAGTCGGCGATGGTATCGAGACTTTAGCGAATAAAGCACGCGGCGTCTTTAATCCAAATACCGTCACCATGCAGCTAGAAGACATTCAATCCATTATTTTACGCGATCGACCAACGCCTTATTATGGAACAATCGTTGCGCTGAAAATCAATAATGCAGAAGCTGGGCGCCAACTTTTGAAAACCGTTTTACCTGACGTGACTGGCAGTAAGGCGTGGCATAAAGACATGCAAGCGACGCTATCTATTGTCATGACTTATGATGGTTTAGAGGCGCTCGGCGTGCCGCGGTCGTCATTGGATAGCTTTCCAGAATCCTTTAAAGCAGGTATGGCCAAGCGCGCAGAAAAGCTGCAGGATTTCGATATCAATGCCCCCGAAAACTGGGCTGCCCCTTTTGGTGATAAAGGCGATATCCATGTCGGTGCGGCCATTATTGCTGATAGTAAAGAGAAATGGCAAATAAAGCTAAAGGAGCTGCAAGACAATATTCAGTCGTATATCAATGAAGATAATCCCGCCAATGGCGATATTGTAATTCTTATGGAACATGCTTTTGGTTCAGACAATAATGTCAAAAACGTCTTTGGCTACCGCGATGGTATCAGTAATCCAGAAATTCAAGGCAGCGGTATTCAAACGCCGCCAAGTCTTGACGGTGAGGCGATAGCAGCAGGCGAGTTCGTATTAGGCTATGAAGGCGAGGCGGGCACGATAGCACCAATGCCGCAGCCAGAAGTCTTGGGCAAAAATGGCTCGTTTATGGTATTGCGTGCCTATAACAGTCATGTCGCCGCCTTTAATAAATTTCTAAAAGAAAATACGCAGAGTGACGAAGAAGCGGAGTTACTGGGCGCAAAAATGTGGGGACGTTGGCGCTCAGGTGCGCCTGTGGTCTTATCTCCTGAGCACGATGATAAAGCACTGGGCGATGACCCCAACCGCAACAATAACTTTGGCTATAAAGACGATCCTTATGGCAAAAAATGTCCATTTGGTGCCCATGTACGGCGTATGAATCCAAGAGACAGCAAAGACTTTATTTTATCAGACGTACGTATTCACCGTATCGTTAGGCGCAGCGTCGGTTTTGGCGAGGTGTTGCCGCCCGATGTGACTGAGGACGATGGCAAAGAGCGCGGGCTATTTTTTATTGGTATCAATGCTCATGCTATGGAGACTGTTGAATTTTTACAATCGCAATGGATTAATGATGGTAATTTTATGAGCTTAGGAGAAGAAAAAGATCCGATGCTTGGTGTCCATCATGGCGATAAAGACGCCGCTGCTGATACCTTTACCGTACCTGCTGACCCAATTCGTCAGCGCTATCACGGTATCGAAACTTTCAATACCTTGTACGGCGGTGAGTATTTATTTATCCCAAGCTTATCGGCGCTAAAATGGATGAGTGAATTGTCTTAAAAGCTTAAAAATACCGTTTCATTTACAAGAATAACTACTGATAAAAAAGGATTAAAAAAATGTTAAAGAAATTATTCAAACCTAAATATGTACCTTATGACGCAAAATATATTGCGCTGAGCGCAGAAGACGAGCGTAATATTCGCACCATTACCGACGATATCAAAAACTATATTGCTCGAAGTGATAAAGCCAGTAACGTCGATTACCATACGCGCGATGCCCATGCCAAAGGCTACTGCGCCCTTAAAGCCAAGTTTGAGATAGTAGATAATTTGCCTGCTGAATACGCGCAAGGTCTGTATGCCAAAGCAGGCATTCATGATGCCGTCATTCGTTTTTCTAACGGTGCCTCACGCGTTTCGCCTGATCGTAAGCTTGGATTAGCGCAAGGTTTAGCGATTAAGGTCTTTGACGTAGCGGGTGAAAAACTCGCTCCCGGCGAAGAAGATAGTCCTAACTTTGATTTTAATTTAATCAATCATCCGGTATTTTTCTGTAATCGAATCGAAGATTATGCGTATATCTCTAAGCTGTTTTTAGAGCTGCCAAAATACGCTGAAAAAGGCGCAAGAGGCAAAGCGCAATTGGCTTTTAATTGGTTGACCAATTACGGCTCAAGATTACCGACCAAAGAGTCTTTTAAAACCTTTAAAGCACTGGGCGGATTTATAACCATTGAGCCAAAAAACACCTTGCTTTATGGTTTTCATTCGCAAGGCGTAGTGCGTCATGGCGACTATATGGCAAAGATAAGAGTCACGCCAACCAAAGCCGCGGCTAAAAAAATCACCCGTCGTGAGCTTGATGTAAATGCACGCGAGGAAGCAATTCGCCCGCTGATTATCGATGAAATACGCGAGCATGATTATCAGTTTGACGTCCAGATTCAGCTGTGTCGCAGTCTTAAAAAGCAGCCGATTGAAGAGATCACCACCGAATGGAAAGAGAAGGACGCGCCATTTGTGACGGTAGCGAGACTGACAATTCCTTGTCAAGATGTGCCGGATGACGGTCATTTTGAGATTATGGAAAATCTGTCTTTTACGCCGTTTCGCTGCCTAGAGGAAAATCGTCCGATTGGCAATTTGCAGCAGTCGCGACTAAAGGCCTATCAAATAGCTTCAGAAACTCGTCATAAGCTAAACAATGTCAAACGGCGCGAACCTAAAAGCTTAAAAGAAACTTTCGATAAGTCATTCTTTTAATTGCTTCTAAATGCCTAAATTGGTTTATTAAAGATAAGTTTAAATAAAAAAATAAGGCACAAAAAAGAGCCAGTAGTTTGACTGCTGGCTCTTTTCTTTAAATAGGTTTAAGTAAAAATACAGATGTTACTTAAGTCACAGTTTATTAACTACCAGTCGTTATTTATGATTATTATAGTTGGCAATTAACTTGGTATTCTTGACCTTTGTCTGTTTTGATGGTCATGATGCCGTAATCTGCTTTAGTGTGCCAATCGTAAGTGGTCTGTGGGTTCACATCGTTGACATAGCGAGCGCCAGAACCTGAAACGGCTTGTTTCATGTTAACTTTAGCGTTGTCTAAGCCAACTTTTGGTAAAGTAACGTTTAGGTTGGCAGCTTCACCGTTTGCAGTATACGCAGCAGTGATTTGACCGTCGTCTTCACAAGTAAATGATTGAGTTACTGGTTGAGTATTGGCTGGTGGCGTTGTGGTGGTCGGCGCGCTGGTCGCACAAGCAGCGAGTAGTACGGCAAAAGGGGCAACAGCGAATAATTTTTTCATAATAGTCCTCAAAAATTAATGTGAATTTTATTGGTTACGCTAAGGCCGTATCATACAATAAAAAATGTAATTTCGTGTTGTGGTTCGTATTTGGGCAAGTAACATCAGCTAGCACTTTTATCACTGCACGGTCTAGTCAGTAAGGTCTTGCTTGTCCTTTGTTTAAAATGAAGACCAACACTGCGCCTAATATCACTACACTTGCGACAATAAAATCTAAAGTTAATTTCTCTGACAAAAATATCATACCGAATAGGGCGGCAAGTACCGGTACACAAAGTTGAACTACTGCTGATTGGGTGGTTTTTAAGAGCGGCATCGCCATATACCAGACACTGTAACCGATGCCAGAAGCAATAGCACCCGATGCGACTGACAATATGATACCTGTCATGGTGATATCGTTTAAATAACTCATACCTAATAATGCCAATATTGGCACAGCCACTAGGCTTCTTATAAAATTAAAGCCAGTCGTTCTGAACGGTGTGACGCAGTTTTTACCACGTATGCTATAGATACCCCAAGCGCTACCGCTTATTGCCATTATAAACGCCACAGAAAAGGAAGGCGTGCTAGCTGATGGCAGCATCAAGTATACAAAACCTATCAATGCGATCAAAAGCGCTGTCCACTGCACGCGAGTTAATGGTTCTTTATGATAAATGCCCCAACCAATCATTGTAAGCTGCACGGCGGCAAATAAAATAAGCGCGCCCGTCCCGGTATCAAGCGCTTGATAAGCCACTGAAAAACATAGTGCATATATAACTAAGCAAAGACTACTAAACCAGTCGCCTTTATCTTTTAAGACAGGCTTATCAATACTGCCAGTCTGTTTTGGACCATTTCTTCTTAAACGGTTTCTTCTTAAAAAATACGCTTGCAGCAGCATGATAAGACCAAGGCACGCGGCAGCGCTAAGCAAGCGGATAACGGTAAAATTCCAGGCATCAATTGCGCCGTCTGCCAATGCCATTCTACAAAGCAAAGAATTGGCGGCAAAAGCTATTAAAGCGATCATCGTAAATAGGGCAGCTTTCAAAAATAATTCCTACAGGCACGATAGGTTTTGCTTAAGATTTGGGGTTATTTCTCTATTCTTTTTAGCCATTTAGCCATTTAGCCATTTAGCCACTTGCTGCACCCGTTGCACTCTATCGCCACCGATGCGTTGAATATCTTTATTATGCAAAGTTAACTGACTGGCAAAATAAGCACTGATATCTTCACGCTGATGCGGGCTATCACGCAAATCATCGGCGACCCACGGGATATCTACTTCGGTCAAGAGTATCAAATCGTAATGGTGCGTTAATGCCGCTTGAGTAAGCGCTTTAGGGCAGTCGCCGTAATACCAATTGGCATACACCATCAGCTCAAATAAACTGGTATCACAAAATAAATAACGGTTGTCATCAGGCAGTTGCGCTGCTTGTTTGGCAAGCTTATTTTCTAAGTCGATTTGACCTTGCGCGATAGGTAGTAAATCATCCCACGTGCAAGTCAGCTGCTCGTTATCCCATTTTACTTGCAGGTAAGTGCGCATATATTCTGGTACCCACGGACTGCCAAAATGCGCAGCCAAATCGCGGCATAATGTGGTTTTTCCAGTGCTTTCTGCCCCTAGTATGGCGACATTGATGACCGATTTAGGCGTATGCTGCGTGAGATTGTACGCGGTAGCGTCGTTGCCATTCATAGTATGCCCAGATTGCAATAAGAGTGAACACTACATATTGTAGCGCGGTAAAGGTTAGACCTTTATAAAAATACAGCGGCACGGAAATCGCATCAGCAATAATCCAAAGTAGCCAGTGTTCGATTTTACGCCGCGCCATCAGCCACATTGCCATTAAAAACAGCGCGGTGGTCAGCATGTCGGTGTAATCGACCCAGGTAAATAAGTGCAAGCCCAATACCGCGCCATCAAAGCTAAAGTTATTATTGATAACAGGTCTAAAATAATAGACCAGAGCGACAAAGGCGACGGTCGCTGCCGCCAGTACAGTGAGAATAGGGAGGTCTTTTTTGTTTAAATGTTCAACGTCAATGGCAGAGTGAGCGTCCGCATTATAGGTGTGTTCATCTTGCTGCTGGCTGGTTGGATTTATATGGTCATGATGCTTTTTGATGTCTGTATTGTGCTTATTTTGCGTCCAATTTATCCATCCATAAATACTCATGATACTGTAGTAGGCGTTGATAAACATATCGCCGAACAGTTGCCACTTCCAAAGTAGATAGACAAAAATAGCGGTGCTGACCAATCCAATAGGAAAAACCAAAATATTGGTTTTGCTGGCAAGTAAGACGCTACTGACCCCAAATATGACCGCAATCAATTCTAAGGCAATAAATAGGATTGAGTAGTCAGCATACTGCCCAACTAACCAGTTTAAGAGTTCCGCCATTGCTGTTCCAAAATTAAAAAGTAAAGCGAGAGTTAACAAACAAGTTGCAACCAAATGATGATAATTCACAGCAATTATAGCGCAGCTGTCGACAAATGAAGCCAATCTTTACTTATTCTCATTAAGAAACGGATTATTTGTAACAAAGTATTAGAAAAATTATATTATTCAGGCATAATAAAGGCACTTATTTTAAGTTTACAGTTATTCACCGAAAATTAGACGACTGTTGTTTTTCTCCACTTTTATGCTTATTGCAAGCACCATCGTAGTAGACAAGGAAGCGTATCATGACGACTTGTATCACGGGCACTGGCCTATATATCCCCCCTTATAGCATTAGTAATGAAGAGTTAGTAGAGTCATTTAACCAGTATGTTGATAATTATAATGCCAAACATGCTGACGCGATTGAAGCTGGTACAGTTACGGCGCTAGAGCACTCATCAGCGGCCTTTATTGAAAAAGTATCGGGCATCAAATCACGTTATGTGATGGAAAAGGACGGTATCTTAGACCCTGAAATTATGGCACCTGTCATTGCCTATCGTAATTTGGGCGAAGAGCTGTCTATCATGGCAGAAATGGGCGCTGCTGCACTAAAAGATGCGCTCGCTGATGCAGGTCTTGAGGCCAATGATTTAGACGGTATTATTCTTGCGTGCTCAAACTTCCAGCGTACTTATCCTGCGGTCTCTATCGAGATTCAAAATGAGATTGGTATGGTTGGTGGCTTTGCTTATGATATGAACGTTGCTTGTAGTGCCGCGACTTTTGGTTTATCGCAAGCACATGGTTCTATCGTTTCGGGTCTTGCCAAACGCGTTGCGGTTGTGAACGTTGAGATTACTTCAGCGCATCTAAACTGGCGCAACCGTGATAGCCACTTTATTTTTGGTGACGTTGCAACAGCTTGTATCGTAGAAGAGCTTGATACGCCAAAAGGCTACGAGATTCTAAACGCCAAGTTATTCACTCAGTTTTCGACCAATATCAAAAACGAATACGGCTTTATGGATCGCTCTGAGTTCTTAGCAGCGCAGACTGAGATGTACCCCGATATCAAAGAGCCGGTCACTGACAAACTGTTTTTACAAAACGGTCGTAAAGTATTCCGTGAAGTCTGTCCAAAGGTTTCTGAGATTATTACTGAGCATTTGCATGAAAACAATCTGCAAGCCAGCGATGTTAAAATGATGTGGCTACATCAAGCTAATGCCAATATGCTGGACTTAATCTTGCGTACCGTTATCGGTAAAGAAGCGGATAAAGCGATTGTACCAAGTGTCATTGATGAGTTTGCCAATACCAGTTCAGCAAGTCCAATGATTGTCTTCCATCGCTACAAGGATCAGCTAAACTCTGGTGATTTGGGTGTGATTTGCTCATTTGGCGCCGGTTACTCGATTGGTTCGGTACTGGTTCGTAAGGTTTAATAGTTAATAGAAGCTCTGTTTTAACCATAAAAATAGCTAAGAGAATTCTTAGCTATTTTTTTTATGCTCGCCGTTTGTTTTTTTGTTTCGTGATGCCTTTTTATAGCTATAGCAAGCAGAATTGAAGGTTGGTATATGGGTGTAATCGCGTATAAATTGAGCAGTTTGCGAATATAATGGCAAGATTGCTGAGAGGTTTTAAATTAAGCGCAAAAATTTGCTATAATCACTCTCTTATTTTACTCATTTTAAAAAAGTCCTTTTATGAAAGAATCCTTACGCCTGCGTTTAGACCAGATGGTAGACCGTTATGAAGAGGTCACCGCCTTATTATCCGACCCAAGTGTCATCAGCGATAATAATAAATTCCGTGAATTGTCCGTTGAGCATAGCGACTTGATGGAGATCACGACGTTATGGCAGAACTATGTGCGGGCAGAGACGGATCAAGCGGATGCAGAGGCGATGCTTGCGGAATCATCAGACCCTGAAATGAAAGAGATGATGCAGGATGAGATTGACAGTGCGAGTAAGACCATTGCTGAGATGGAAGAAGCGCTTAACGTCATGATGTTGCCAAAAGACCCCAATGATAAAGTGCCAGCGTTTTTGGAAATTCGAGCGGGGACAGGCGGTGATGAAGCAGCGATTTTCTCGGGTGATTTGTTCCGTATGTATCAAAAATACGCGCAAAACCAAGGCTGGACGGTAGAGATTTTATCAGCCAATGAGGGCGAACATGGCGGTTATAAAGAAATCATTACTCGTGTGTCGGGCAATAGCGTTTATGGTCGTTTAAAGTTTGAGTCGGGTGCGCACCGCGTCCAGCGTGTGCCTGAAACCGAGAGCCAAGGTCGTGTCCATACCTCAGCCTGTACGGTTGCCGTTATGCCAGAGGTTGAGATTGATGATAGCGTCGATATCAATCCTGCCGATATTAAAATGGATACCTTTCGCTCAAGCGGCGCCGGTGGTCAGCACGTTAACACCACCGACTCGGCGGTACGTTTGACCCACATTCCAACGGGTACCGTGGTAGAGTGTCAACAAGAACGCAGTCAGCATAAAAACCGTGCCCATGCGATGAAAATGCTGGTGTCCAAAATTCAGCAAGCAAAAGTACAAGCACAAGTCGATGTGGCGGACTCAATACGTCGCGACTTGGTCGGTAGTGGTGATCGCTCAGAGCGTATCCGTACCTATAATTTCCCGCAAGGCCGTATGACCGACCATCGAATCAATTTGACGTTATACAAACTTGATTCGATTATGGAAGGCGACTTAGATGAAATCCTTGATGCGCTGCTGCGTGAACACCAAGCAGACTTGATGGCTAGTATCGGCGGCGGTGATTAAAAGCACAAACTGTCTAAGTTAGCTAAGCTGGACGCCAACAGTCAGAAAGATTTTGCTATTTTTTCATATTAAAAATAAGTTTTATTTGAACGTTTTATTTTAATTTTACTTCGTTTATTCCTTTAATTATCTAATAATTTTGAGAGTATTATGTCAAAGCACAACAATCAAAATCCGAATCAAGAGCAAGCCCCAGAAGACGCCAACGAGCTGATTGCTCAACTGCAAACCAAGCTGGATGACATCAAGGCGTCAGGTAAGCAGCCTTATCCGAATACCTTTAAGCGCACGGACTATGCTCAGGATTTACAAACGGCTTTTGATGGTATCTCAAAGCAAGAAATTGAAGATAAAATTGCCAATGGTGAAAAAACTCAGGTAAATGTAGCCGGTCGCGTGATGCTCAATCGCGGCGCGTTTATCGTGATTCAAGATATGACCGGTCGTATTCAGTTATATGTAGCACGCAAACAGCTAGACCCAGAGACACTAGCGACGATCAAATCGCTAGATTTGGGTGATATCGTTGGGGTATCTGGTTATATCGGTCGTTCTGGCAAAGGCGACTTATATGTCCATATCGAAGCGCTGACTCTATTGACCAAAGCGCTACGTCCGATGCCAAATAAGTTCCATGGCTTGGCCGATGTCGAAGCACGCTATCGCAATCGTCATCTTGATTTGATGACCAATGAGACCACGCGCGATACCTTTGTGATTCGCAGTCAGGTTATCAGCGGTATTCGCAAATTTATGCTAAATGAGCGTTTTATGGAAGTTGAAACGCCGATGATGCATCCTATTCCAGGCGGCGCGGTCGCGCGTCCGTTTGTGACCCATCATAATGCTTTAGACATGCCGCTATACTTGCGTATCGCCCCTGAGCTGTATCTAAAACGCCTAGTGGTTGGTGGCTTTGAAAAGGTATTTGAGATTAACCGCAGTTTTCGTAATGAAGGCGTCTCAACCCGTCATAATCCTGAATTTACCATGATTGAGTTTTATCAGGCATATGCCGATTATCATGACTTGATGGATTTGACCGAGCGATTGTTCAATGAGTTGGCGATGGATATTTTGGGCACCACGGAGCTGACTTATCAAGGCGAGGCGATTAGCTTAAAAGCCCCATTTATCCGCTTGTCGATGTCTGATGCCATCGCTAAATATGCCGAAAACTTCGATATATCGCGTATCAACGACCGTGAGTATCTTGCAGAATATGCTTCAACGACGCTTAAACAACAAGTCAAAGATGTCTTTGGCGTGGGTAAATTGCAGGCCATTATCTTTGAAGAAACCGCTGAGCATCAGTTACGTCAGCCGACTTTTATCACCGAATACCCAGCTGAAACTTCACCGCTGGCACGCCGTAGCGATGACAATCCTGACATTACCGATCGCTTTGAGCTATTTATCGGTGGTCGTGAACTGGCAAATGGCTTTAGTGAGCTCAATGACCCTGCCGATCAAGCTGAGCGTTTCCATGGCCAAGTCGCTGAAAAAGACGCTGGCGATGATGAAGCGATGCATTTTGATGAAGAATATATCGAAGCCTTGTCTTATGGTTTACCGCCGACTGCAGGTGAGGGTATCGGTATCGATCGTTTAGTGATGCTATTTACTGACTCGGCCAGTATTCGCGATGTAATTTTATTCCCACATATGCGCCGCAAGTTCGAAAGCTAGACTGCTTTACTTGCCATAAATCGACGCTGGGACTAAACTGAACATAAGAAGGCTTTTTGTACTTTTAACGGAATGGTCTCAAGTGTTTTATGAGACCTTATGGATAGGGATGTTATGGACACTCAGCAAGTACCAGCGTCGATTTGGCAGCAGATGATTCAGCAAAACTTTTTATCTTTGTACGATTTAACTCCAGACAAAATCACTGCCTCTGAATATCTTCAGGGGTATGATTTTGTCTTTGAGTTTTCTAATGCTGTGGTCTACCTTATCGTCAATGATGTGACGATACAGGCTGATAGACAGGATATCGATAGCACTCAGGTGCGTACGTGGAGAAAAGACGTTGTCAATCAGCTGATTAAGCAACACGCTCAGTTGTATCTTAAGAATGATCAGGCGCTTGCCTATCAAAATGTTTCTAAAAACCAGTCTAAAAATAAGTTGGCATCTGGCCAAAGGCAAACAGTAGACAAGGCGATTTATTTTATTGGTTTGACCGCACTTTCGGTTCAGCATCAAGAGATTGCTGAGATAAATGCTGAAAAGAATAATGCTCAAAACCTTTATCAAAACCGCTATCAGAATAGTTATCGTAATAGCCAACAGAGTAAACCTGTAGAAACCGCTTCATATGCGGTTGGCTATGAATATGGTAGTCAGTTTTTTGCAGAAGACTGTGTGTTAGATTTGGATGATGAAGAAAGCGTCTTGCAAGTCTTTAGCTATCAGAATTTCACTGAGATACTCAAGCAATTGGTAACGCCCAGTGATTTGACGGCATTTCTAGACTTTCACCGCCGTAAGCTTGCCGGATTTGAAGCCTTTCAAGACGAATCAACCTTGCTTGCCCAGTTTTTACAGTCGCCAGATTTTCACCAAAGAGCGATTGAGGTTCAAAAACAACTGGTTAGCCATAATTTGATAGCAGAGATTGAACCACGATTGCTAAAAGCGGCAGAGCCTGAGCAGGCAGAGTTTGCTCAAGCGTTGATGGCAGAGATTCAAAAGAACAGGCGCATGTGGTACAAGCTGTTTAATAGCTTGGTCATAGCGTGTTATGACGTGGGTACGCCATTGCCAAAAGAGCAGGTTGATATTTTGGTCGATGAGTCCATGTACACCTATGCTTGTTTGGTAGAGAAAATCTTGGCGCATAGAACGATTGACCAAGATTCACGCTGGAATGGCTACGTGCGCCATGAGCACTCTTATAATATCTTTGGCCGTCATTATCTGCTGATTTTTTATGCGCAAGATGACAACAGCTCATTAAGTGCGGACAAAGTGCGTGCTGGTCATCAAGACTTATTATTTGAGCTCAACGCGCAAATGCAGCAGCCGATCATGCAAGATCTGTTTTTAATCGGTGTCGATGTCAGACCCTGTGAAGACAGCGTGAATACCGAAGTTCATCTTGACGCCTTTCATCAGCAAGGCTCGCTTATCGATGCTAATACCCAGCGTTTATATGAACAATTGGCTGAGTTACGGGCGCAGTCGTAAGCTATGCTCAAACCCAGTTTCGACATTTCTTTTTAATACCTACTTTGATAGTTAGTTTTAAGCTAAATCGCTGATTTGAAGCTTTATTTATATCATTACTCACATTGGCATTCATTATGACGCAGCAATATCAAGTTTTAGCGCGCAAATATCGTCCAAAAAACTTTCACGAGTTGATTGGGCAATCGCACGTCTCCCAAGCACTGATTAATGCGATTGATTATAATCGTCTGCACCATGCTTACTTATTTACGGGTACGCGCGGTGTCGGTAAGACCACTATTGCGCGTATTTTGTCTAAATGTTTAAACTGTGAGACGGGTATTACTAGCACGCCATGTGGTGTCTGTAATAACTGCGTGGCGATTGATCAAGGACGGTTTATTGATTTAATCGAGATTGATGCGGCCTCGCGTACCAAAGTTGAAGATACTCGCGAGCTACTTGATAATGTGCCATATGCGCCAAGCCAAGGTCGCTACAAGGTATACCTGATTGATGAGGTGCATATGCTGTCGACACACAGCTTTAATGCGCTGCTCAAAACCTTGGAAGAGCCACCTGAGCATGTAAAATTCTTACTAGCCACCACCGACCCACAAAAGCTGCCCATCACGATTATCTCGCGCTGTTTGCAGTTTGTGTTGCGTCCTTTATCGCAAAGTCTGCTTAGTGAGCATCTAGCCAATATCTTAAATCAAGAGCAGGTGGATTATACTCAGCCTGCGCTTTGGCAATTGGCCAGTGCTGCTAAAGGCTCGGTGCGTGATGCGTTATCGCTGACCGATCAAGCGATTGCATTTGGACAAGGCGCGCTCGATGATGTAACAGTTAATGCCATGCTTGGCTTAATTGATGCCGCTGACTTGGTGCGTTTAATTACAGATATTTATAATCATGATAAATCAGCAGTCGCCACACATATCGAGCAAATGCGGGCGCAAATGGTCGATGCCACTAGCATGTTTGACGGCTTGGCTGAGCTGTTACATCAATTGGCATTGACGCAACTGCTGCCTGAGGTTGCGCTTAACGTAAACGAAGCACAAGCGCAGCAGATTAATCAGCTTGCGCAGCACATGAGTCCTGACGTTTTACAGCTATATTACGAAATCGTCGTGCAGGCGCGTGAAGGCGTAAAGCTGGCTAGCACACCGATGCAGGCGCTTGAGATGTGTATTTTACGTCTATTGGCGTTTCGACCTTTACCCGTCGATGAGATTTTAGCAAACGTACCGGATACTACTATATCTTCTGTCCCTAGAGCATCTAGCTCTGTATCATCTGTTTCTACAGGCTCGATAGAAACTAACACTGCCGATAATGCTAAGGCTGAACTCAATACAGTATCAATAAGTGCCAGTACTGCTGATGCAGCAAACACCACTGCGCTTTTAAATACAGCTGAAAATATAGCGCCTTCATTAGAGCAAACCTTAGCAGTAGTAGAAGCGCTATCAGAATCGCAGCCAGAACCACACTTAGAGCCAGCAGCGGACTCAATACTGCCCCTACCAGGCTATGATGCTGATTATCAGACCTCAAGTCAAAATGAGGTCGAGCCATACAATACAAGTTATGATGATGCTGAATTTGACCAATATAATAGCTACGGTAATGATGAAGGATTGGATTTATTAAGCAGCAATGTTATCTCTGAGCCTGTTATTGAGCCTGAGCCTGTTGTTGAGCCTGAGCCTGTTGTTGAGCCTGAGCCTGTTGTTGAGCCTGAGCCTGTTGTTGAGCCTGAGCCTGTTGTTGAGCCTAGCGCAAATGATTCTCAATTAACTGCGCAAGTGGATGATCCGCGTACTTTATTACGCTGTGCGCCGCAAGAATTAACGGGCGAGTGGACGCCAGAAAAATGGGACTACTGGCTACAATGCGCCCGTGAAGCTGGTAGTTTGGCGCCCGATGAATTGGCACTGGCACGTCAAGGAATGATGACCGGGCACTGTAACGCTAAAGCGGTCTTTGTCACGGCGGTGGATAGTAAGCATCTGCAAGCTACTTTTCAGCAGCTGGCGGCAAAATTACAAGAACAGTTTACGCAAGCAGACATTAGCTTGCAGATAGATGGCAGTATTATGCAAGCCGATGATAAGACGCCTGAACGTCGTCAACAAAAACGCCTTATTGAAGCGCGTACAGTGGCAGAGTCTAGATTGCTTAATACACCCGTTATGCAGTATTTGACGGAGCGCGGTGAAGGAAAAATGGGTACACCCCAACTATATTAAAGCGTTCAGTTATATTAAACAATGCTCAATTTTATGATTGGCAATCCTTAATCAGTAAACCTTTATATATTTTATTATAATTCTCCAAATATCAAGGCGATATCAATTTATCGCCTTGATATTTTTCGTTTTATTAATGACTAAATAGCTTTGGATGACTAACAGAGTTATAGTAAAAAACTGTAAGATTTATTATAATCCGCTATAATGGTTAAGTTATATTAAAAACTAAAAAGCAGCTTAGGTGGAAATATGTTAGATAATTTACGTGGTATGGCTGTGTTTGCCAGTGTAGTCGGACACGGCTCTTTTAGTGGTTCAGCTCGCGAATTGGGTATTACGACCAGTGCGGTCAGCCAACAGATACGTGCTTTAGAAAACGAGCTTGGCGTAGTACTCTTGCATCGCTCAACTCGTAAGCTTAGCTTAACAGAAGCGGGCGCAAGCTTTTATGAAGCGGCAAAAGATGTGGTCAGTGCCGCTGAACAAGGGCGTATTAAAGTCAACCAATTACGTGATGAGCTTGCGGGTAGCTTACGTATTGCAACGACGCCTGAGCTTGGCGTTCACCATATTTTGCCCGCTCTATCGACTTGGATGTCGGCGCACGATGACCTTAGCATTACTTATTTTGCTGATAATCATTATATTGATATGATTGATGAGCGTATCGATATTGCGGTACGTATGAGCCCTAATATCAATGACTCAACCTTGAGCAATCATCCGTTATCTGATGTGCGTCAACTGTTGGTCGCCTCACCGCAGTATTTGCGTCAGCATAAAAAGATTGAAACGCCAAAAGACTTAGCAGACCATCAGCTGATTTGTATCGATATCATGAAAGACGCAAGTCATGTCGAGCTTACTCAGACCGAAACAGGCAAGAAAACACGCATCAAAATGAATTCGCGTATCCACACCAACAACGTCTTTATGGCGATGACTTTAGCAAAGGAAGGTCATGGTATAATTCGTATCATGGAGATGGACGTCAAAAGAGAGCTTGAAAATGGCAATTTGGTCGAAGTGTTGACTGGTTATCAGCTGCCAAGTTTCGTGCTATATGCCGTCACCTTAAACCGTGATCAGCAACCAGCAAAAATCACCCGTTGCTTAGAAGTATTAAAAAAGTACTTTCACGCCAATTAAGTTAAGTATTTAGTAATATCTGATTAAAATGCTTTTAAAGTGTTAAAAGGCAAAAAGCCTATAGATAATGTATCTATAGGCTTTTTCTAGTTTTAAACTTTGATTAATTCAACCGTTTAAAACGAAGGTTTCAATAAATTAACCAAACGCTCAACCACTTGTGAGCTTTCATCACGGCTCATATTAAGCGGCGGCAATAGTCGAATCACATGCCCGCCTGTGACATTAATGATTAATTTTTGCTCATCACGGGCACGGTCAACCAATTTGCTACAATCCATCTCTTCTGGCAGCGCGATACCAATCATCATCCCAGCGCCGCGAGTGCTGACGCCATATTGTCCAAGTGCCTCAACCACACCATCACGGATAAACTGTCCTTCGGTGACGGCATTGTCCATGATATCGCCATTGGCAAGCACCTCATAAACGCTATGTACCACGCGACTTGCTAATGGCGTGCCACCATAGGTTGAGCCGTGACTACCGGCACCGAACAAGCCATTAGCGCGACCACGCACCATGCAAGCGCCTACGGGAAAGCCATTACCTAAGCCTTTGGCCGTGGTTAAGACATCAGGGCGTGCATTGCTATGCTGATACGCAAAGTACTTGCCCGTACGACCGTTACCGGTTTGTACTTCATCGAGCATAAATAACCAATCATGACTACCGCATATAGCTTGTAGTTGCTCAAGATACGTAAAGCCATTGGCTGCGGTATTTAAACCACCTTCGCCTTGTATAGGCTCGACAAATACCGCACAGATATCATCATGGTCATGAGCGGCTTGTTCAATCGCGGCGATATCACCAAAGGGCACACGAATAAAGTCTTTATCCAAGGTATAAAAACCTTCACGGGCTTTAGGGTTAGCAGTTGCTGATAACGATAGCAAGGTACGACCATGAAAAGACTGTTCCATAACGATAACTTTTGGGCGTTTAAAACCTTGCTGATGCGCATAGAGCCGTGCCAGTTTTAATGCCGCTTCATTGGCTTCAGCGCCACTATTAGCAAAAAATACGCTGTCCATTTGCGCGGCATTACATAGAGCTTCGCCAGCTCGCTCTTGCCAATCAATGCCAAATAAATTACTGGTATGCACTAAGGTTGCTGCTTGCTGCTGAATAGCCTCAGTTACTTCTGGATGACAATGCCCCAAGCCGCATACTGCGATACCCGTCAAGGCATCTAAGTAGGGCGTCTCATCTTTGGTATAAAGCCAACTGCCTGAACCGCGGGTGAAGCTAATTGGTTGACGATTGTAAGTGGGCATCAGGTAAGTAGCAGACATGTAAAACATCCTTGGAATTATATAAAGGTTAGAGGGCTAAAGAGATTGGGATTAATTAGAGCTCATCAGAAAACGGCGTCGATTCGGCAGGTAAGGTATATTCTTCGTTTGCCCAAGCGCCTAAGTCGATAAGCTTGCAGTGATGACTACAAAATGGCTTATATTTATTGTCCTGCCACGCGGTTTGGTTGCCGCATTCTGGACAAGGATAGGTTTTGGGTAAGGGGTTGGTATGGTTGTCGCTGTTGCTAGAAGTAGATTCAGTCATAATAAAAGTAGATACATCCTATGGGCTATCAATAAATGCTGTCATTTAGGACAGCGCTTCTAATCAATAGCGAGTATGAAAAATGTGGGTTTTCCAGATTTATAAGCAATCGCCCTGCGTCATTAATAATTGTCGTTCGATAAGCGTGGAGGTTGTATTACTATTGGGCTGGATTGACTATATAATAGCATGCGACCGGATAATGACAAATGACAAATCCCTTAAGGATAGTAGATGACTGACAATTTTGAGCTTTCGCATCAGCAGCAGCGCGCCTTTCAACCACAAAAACTCTCAGCTCCACGCGATTTTATAATGCCGGATATATTGGTTGACGCCGAGCTGCCTTTGGTATTGGAGATTGGCGCAGGGAAGGGCAAGCATGCGCTTAGCTTCGCACTGCAACATCCTGATAAGCACTTGATAGCCATCGAGCGTACGCGTAATAAATTCGATGCTTTTGCTAAAATGGCAGCGCAGCAAAAGTCATGCAACCTCAGCGAGATTCATGCTGATGCCATCGCTTGGATTGTCCACGCCATTGCACCAAACAGTATCGAGCGTATCTTTATCTTATATCCCAATCCTGAGCAACATAACCCTAACCAACAGTGGTTAAATATGCCTTTTTTTGAATTCTTGCTTTCTCGTTTGCAAGTAGGCGGAGAAGTAGTGCTGGCGACTAATATAGAGGCATATATGGATAATGCAGAGCAGCAAGCCAATGAGGTCTGGTGCTTACCGAATACGCGTCATAAAGTCGCTAGCGATAGTCAGCGTACACACTTTGAAGTCAAGTATCTAGCGCGCGGTGAAACTTGTTGGCAGTTAAACATGCGTAAGCCTGACGGTTATCAAACCCGATTCGACAATTGGCGGGCAAGTAATGAAGCATAAAAAATAGCCTAAGTAAAATAATGAATTGTACTTAAAATTACTGAATAAAAAATTAAGGACAAAGAGCATGAAACAAAAATGTATTATCAAGAAGATAATTATATAAAATAGCCTAAGCAAGTAAAAAAAACATAAAAAAGACCGCCACAAAAGGGCGGTCCAAAAAATATCACTTTCTCATCTTATAAAAAAGGCTTTACCAGTTTATTAGAATCCGTATGCGCATCTAGCACTGTCAAAAAGGTATAAGCACCGATAAATTTTCTACTAATAAACATAAATTCTTTAGGTGGCAGATTAAACTCAAAAGACTGCATCGCTCGCGTAGCGTTATTTGAGAGGCGAGTATGTAATTTACTATTGGCCCAGATATAACGCTGCTGTTCATCTAAGCAATTTTTGGGAATATCAGGGTTTAAAGTAGGGTCACTAAAGGGTTCTGTCGCTAATAAAAATAATGAAGCAATATCGGAGCGTACTTTATCACTCATGCTATCAAAAAAATCATAACCGGTCATGGCGCTTTTCATTGCTTGATAATCATGACGATACCCAGCTCGCAATAGCCCGTGCGCAATGGTTAGTAAGTTATTATCGAATTGGCGAATGGCACCAAAATCTAGCAAGACCAGCTTATCGATTTCGTTTTCATCAGCAGCGACACGAACGAGGTAATTACCAAAATTGGGATCCGTTTGCATCTCGCCCCATACAAAAATCTCTTGCATCATGATTTCGATAGCGGCTTGACCGATAGCGTTGCGGCGCTCATGTGACAATAACTGTAGCGCTTCCGAGACCACCGTAATGCCTGGCTCATAAGACATGCATAACAAGCGTTTGGTTGAGTAAGTACGATTGATTTTAGGTACGATATAACGCGGGTCGCCTAGTAAACGCTCATAAAAACGCTCCGTTGTCGCTGCTTCCGCTTCGTAGTCAACTTCATGATGGAGGAGGTCACGTATCTCTTCAAACCATGCATCGAGGGCGCGTGTTTGCGGTACGATATTACTGACTTTTAATAAACGCTTAAATAAAGCCAAGTCAGAATTGATGGCATCGGCCACACCGGGATATTGGATTTTTAACACCACTTGCTCGCCCGTTGCCAATACCGTTGCGCGATGAACTTGGGCGAGGGAAGCGGTACCAATAGGAACGGGATCAACTTCTAGCTCATTTAACTTCGTGCCTAATAATTTGCGTAATGTGACCTCGATTTTTGGCCATGCTAAGGTGGCGGTATCGTCATTGAGTGTTTGCAGGGCGCGCGTGATTTCAGGCGGTAATATATGCTCGCCATAAATTGCCAGCATTTGGCCAATTTTTACCACCGAGCCCTTTAATTTACCCAGCTCTTCTGCCAGATAATGCGCCTGTTCTTCCATAAAAATTTGATTGCGCGCCGTACGTGCTTCTTTATTCAAAAACATACCAGACACACTATTACCTGCCCAACGACGACCAATATTTAAGGAGGTTTTTGCAATAGACATCCGGCGCTCAAACCCTGAGGTCTTCAGGTTGTCGATGGATTGCTTGTTATTAGACGGTTTATTATTAGAGGGTCTAGAGGTATCATTTGCCATAAATATAATCATTCATCCGGTTGCTATTGATGTGCGGGCGTAAACCGACAATACAAGGAGATGCGACGTACTGGTACAAAATTGTATCATATAATGGGTGGTAGATTGAGCTGCCTGCGCCTAGCATGAACCGTTACTTTGTAAATTAACGTATGCATATTAAAAGTACATCTATGAATTGCTATGTTACATGCTACGACCGAGCATTAAAGCGCTCAAAATCAAGCGCCACAATAAATAGCCTTATTCTAACACTAAGCCGCCAAAGATAATTTTTAAAATACGCTCATAAAAAATGAGCAAACGAAAAATCCGACCTAGCATTACACTAGATCGGACTGCTATAAAAACAATATAAGAAAAATGATATAAGTTTTAAATTGGCTTAACCATATCAAACGTTTTCGCGAGCAATCGCCTGGTGACCAATATCACGGCGATAATGCACACCATCAAAACTAATCGCGCCCGTCACGGTCAATGCGGCTTGCTGTGCATCAGAGATAGTGTCAGCCAATGCCGTCACGCACAATACACGCCCGCCGTTGGTCACGACTTCTTTTTCATTGCTAAGCGCATCTTGATTAGAGAAAGCCGTGCCAGCATGGAAGACTTTTACCGATTTTTTATTATCATTATCTAATTCTGGTAAGCCTGTAATCACATCACCTTTTGATGAGGTTTCAGGATAGCCTTTCGAAGCAACGACAATACCTAGAGCAGGGCGCTCATCCCAATTGGCTGCGGTTGGTAATTTACCCTCTAGCCCTTGTGCGACCAAGTCAACCATCGATGATTGTAAACGCATCAAAATTGGCTGCGTTTCTGGGTCGCCAAAACGGCAGTTAAATTCAATTACATACGGGTCACCCGCATCATCAATCATCAGCCCAGCATATAAAAATCCAGTATAAGGGTGACCAGCGGCTTTCATTGCATCAACAACAGGTTGGATAACTTGCGCCATTACCTTATCGTGAACGTCTTGGGTGACGACTGGGGCAGGGGAGTAAGCGCCCATGCCACCAGTATTTGGTCCCGTATCGCCTTCAAACGCACGTTTATGGTCTTGGCTGGTTGCCATCGGCAAGATGTTGTTACCATCTACCATGCAAATAAAGCTGGCTTCTTCCCCTTGCAAGAATTGCTCGATAACCACACGGCTACCAGCATCGCCAAATTTATTGTCCGCAAGCATATCGTCAATTGCTTCGTGCGCCTGCTCGATGGTTTCGGCGACGATAACGCCTTTACCTGCAGCAAGGCCGTCGGCTTTGATCACAATCGGTGCGCCTTGCTCATCGATATAGGCTTTGGCAGCAGTAGCGTCCGTAAACCCTTGATAAGCTGCGGTTGGTATTTTGTTTTGTGCCATAAATTCTTTTGCAAAGGTTTTTGAGCCTTCGAGCTGCGCACAATAAGCGGTTGGCCCCCATGCTTTAATACCGGCTGCGCGGCAAGCATCAACGATACCGGTTACCAGCGGCGCTTCTGGACCGACAATCACCATATCAATGGCATTATTTTGGCAAAATTCGATGACCGCACTGTGTTCGTCAGCATCGGCTGTATCTTCTAAGGTGACGTTTTGGCATTTGGGCTCAAGGGCGGTGCCAGCATTACCGGGAGCGACATAGATGTTTTGTACCTTGTCGTCTTTTGCACACTGCCATGCGAGTGCGTGTTCGCGACCACCTGAGCCAATCACCAAAATATTCATCATACGTCTGCCCTTAGCATCAAAATTCATTGTAAGTTGTTTGTGAGTTAGTTTTTTGGGAGTTAATAGCGAGCCAGCAAAATCTGCTGCAATATACTGCGGTATTCTAACAAAAAAACGCCATGGTTGTCATGAGTATCCACCTGCCAGAAAGTTTTAGATGAGGTTAGGGTGTTATTGTCTTAATTACTAAATACTCTATCTTTAACTGTCTCATTATCAAAGGTTATCGACATTTTAGTGATTCATGAAATGATGTTGTACGCTTTTGCTAGACGCCGCAGTGCGTTACACTTTGATAGGTTGGCACTAGTAGATACCAATGATTGGTTATTGCAAAAACGAGAACGACAAACCTATAACAAAGGACAATGGATATGCCTCACAACTTAAATATCGCAAAAGAGCGGATCAGCCAGATAAGCGATATTGCCACCAGCTATGTACAAAAAGACAAATCGCTATTTGACCATTTTATTCATAGCTATTATCAGACGCTGCATCAAGAAGTGGCGAAAGATATCAGTAATATGGATTTGGCTGGTATGGCGCTGCATCATTTTACTTTGCTTAAAGCCTATGACGGCAGTCAGCCGCAGCTTGCTATTTTAAACCCCATCGCCGAAGAGCAGCATTTTCATAGCTCGCATACGGTTATCCAAATAGTCGCTTACGATAGACCATTTTTGGTCGATACCATTTTAATGAGCTTGGAAGCAGAAGGTATCGATGTCCATCGTACCTATAATATCATTATCGGGGTTGAGCGCGATGAAAGCGGCGATATCACTCATGTCGAAAGCGCCCATGAAAGTGACACGTCAAAAATGTCTTTGATTCATTGCGAAATCGCTTATCAAAACAATGATGAGTTGGCGGCATTAAAGCAGATGCTGCTGGCAAAAATCGATACCCTTGATATCGTCGTTGATGACTGGCAGCAGATACGCGGCAAGCTGACCGATATAAAAGCGGAGCTGGCTGGTCAAAATCTACCCGAAGTGTATTATTCGCCGCAAGAAATTCAAGCGTTTTTGGATTGGGTATTAGATGAGCATTTTATCTTTTTAGGCTATCGCGAGTACCGCTTAGAAAATGATGACAATTTAGACTTATTTGCCATTGGTAATAGTGGGCTTGGCCTGTTGCGCGGCGGAAGTGAGGATACGCTCTCAAAAAGCTTTGATGAGTTGCCTCATAATCTAAAAAAATTATTAACCGAGCCACGCGTATTGATGTTGTCTAAATCAAGCCGTGTGTCACCTGTCCATCGTCCGGTATACATGGATTTTTTAGGCATTCATAAGTTTGATGACCATGGCAAGCTGATTGGCGAATATCGCTTTATTGGTCTATTTACCGCGCAAGCCTATCAGCTAAGCGTACAACAGATTCCGTTGCTACGTGAAAAAGCCAATAAAATCATGGCGATGGCGGATTTACCACGTGACGGTCATGCGTATCATAAAATGATGCATGTGATTAACTCTCTGCCGCGCGATGATTTGTTTCAAGCCAGCGTTGAAGAGTTATATCCTATCGTCTCTGGTATTAGCCAATTGCAAGATAAAAAAAGCTTGCGCTTATTTAGCCGAGTCGATCATTATCAGCGCTTTGTATCCTGCTTGGTCTATATTCCACGTGATAAATTCAATACCGAGCTGCGTATTAAAGTACAAAACGTCTTAAAAGACGCTTACGGCGGTACGTCATCTGGCTTTACCACGGAATTTAACGAATCAGAACACGCCCGCGTCCACGTCCATGTGCGTACGATACCCGGTCAAGTAAATGACGTGGATACGGCGGCGCTACAAGATAAGCTGTCGGCTCTCATGCAATCATGGCGCGATAATTATCAAAAAATGCTGCTCGATAATGTCGGCGAGCAGCAAGCAAATGCCTTAATGCGCCGCTTCTTAAGCTATATTCCAGCAGCCTATCAAGAACGCTTTGATGCGCGGACGGCGGTCGAAGATACCAAACGTCTGGCGAGTTTAAATGACGAGCAGCCAATGATTTGGCATTTATATAAGTCAACGGGCGGCGCCAGCAATCAGCTGCACCTAAAACTATATGGTCGCCAAAACCCTGTGATTCTCTCAAAAGTCTTGCCGGTACTAGAAAACTTTGGCGTATCGGTCATCTCAGCGCAAACTTATGAGTTCGATTTGCCAGAGCAGCCGATTTGGATGCAAGAGTATGAGCTGGTATTGGAACATGTTGACACCATCGATATGCAAGTGGTACGCGCGCAGTTTGAAGACAGTCTTAAACAAATATGGGCAGGGCGCGTTGAGAGTGATTCCTTTAATGAGCTGGTATTAACCACCAAACTCGACACGTATGATGTGGTGGTACTGCGTGCCTTATCGCGTTATATGATGCAAGCAAAAGCGCCGTTCTCTAGTGCTTATATTCAGCAAACTGTGGTAAAAAATAGTGCCATTAGCATTGCCTTAAGCGAGCTATTCGATGCGCGCATGAATCCTAAATACAGTGAAGAGGAGCGCGCCAGCAAAACCAATCAAACTCGAGAGCAAATCAACAGCGCCTTGGCTGGCGTCAGTAGTTTAGATGAAGATCGTATCCTGCGTTGGTATTTAGATTTGATTAATGCCATGGTGCGTACCAACTTCTATCAAAGAGAAGCGGATGGTCAACGTAAAGACCGTTTATCGTTTAAGTTTTTGGCGGCAGATATTCCAAACTTACCCAAACCTAAGCCAATGTTTGAGATATTTGTTTATTCACCACGTGTTGAAGCGGTGCATTTACGCGGCGGCAAAGTTGCCCGCGGCGGCCTGCGCTGGTCGGACCGTATGGAAGATTTCCGTACCGAAGTACTTGGTCTAGTCAAAGCGCAAATGGTCAAAAACGCGGTGATTGTCCCGGTTGGCTCCAAAGGCGGTTTTATCGTCAAGACCAAAACCATGGCTGATGGCCGTGAAGCCTTCCAAGCAGAGGGCATCGCCTGTTATCAAGCGTTCCTGCGCGGTATGCTGGATGTGACCGACAATATTGTCGATGGCAAAATTGTCCCGCCAGCCAATACGGTGCGTCACGACGAAGATGACCCGTATTTAGTGGTCGCCGCCGATAAAGGTACCGCTACTTTCTCAGATATTGCCAATGCTTTATCAAGCGAGTATAACTTCTGGCTTGACGATGCCTTTGCCTCAGGTGGCTCGGTTGGCTATGACCATAAAGCCATGGGTATCACCGCACGCGGCGGCTGGGAATCGGTCAAACGTCACTTCCGTATGCGCGGTATGGACATCCAAAACCGTGATGATTTCACTGTCGTTGGTATCGGCGATATGAGCGGCGACGTTTTTGGTAACGGCATGCTCAGATCGACGCACACCAAGTTGGTCGCAGCCTTTAACCATCTACATATCTTTATCGATCCAAACCCAGATACCGCCGCGTCTTATACCGAGCGTGAGCGTTTATTTAATCTGCCGCGTTCAACGTGGGACGACTATGAAAAATCGCTCATCAGCCAAGGTGGTGGCGTGTTCTCACGTCAAGATAAAACCATTGTTATTAGCCCTGAGATGAAAGCATTATTTGAGATCAGTGAAGACAGCCTTGCGCCTAACGAGTTAATCAGTGCGCTGCTAAAATCGCCAGTTGATTTGATTTGGAATGGCGGTATCGGAACTTACGTGAAAAGCGCCAATGAAAGTCATGCCGATGTTGGTGACCGCGCCAATGATGCCGTGCGCGTCAACGGTGGTGAGCTGCGGGCGGCGGTCGTTGGCGAAGGTGGTAACTTAGGCTTTACTCAGCAAGGGCGTATCGAATACGCACAGACGGGCGGGCGCATTTATACTGATGCCATTGACAACTCAGGCGGCGTCAACTGCTCGGATCATGAAGTCAATATTAAGATTTTACTGGGTAAAGTGGTCGAGCAAGGCGACATGACGCTCAAGCAGCGTAATGAGCTGTTAGAGTCTATGACCGATACGGTCGCTGAATTGGTACTGCGCCAAAACTATCTACAACCACAGGCGCTTGAGCTCAGCCATTTACGCGCCGCCGCAAATTTAAGTGACCATCAACGCTTTATTCAAATGTTAGAAAGTGAAGGTCGTCTTGACCGTGCCATCGAATATCTGCCATCGGATGAAGAGATTGCCAAGCGTCAAAAAGCGGGCACAGGTCTCACCAATCCAGAGCTGGCAGTTGTGATGGCTTACGGCAAAATGTGGGTGTACGATAATTTGTTGGCATCAGATTTGCCTGATGCGCCGTATTTCGTTAATGAGCTGCGTCAATACTTCCCTGATGAGCTGGCAGCAAACTTCTTTGATGAGATGAAAGAACATCGTTTGCACCGTGAAATCATCAGTACTTATTTAACCAATAGCATCGTCAACCGTTTGGGTATCGAAGCCTTATTCCGTTTATTTGAGGAAACGGGGCAAACGCTTGCTACGATTGCGCGCGGCTATGCAATTGCTCGTGATGTCTTCCATGTATCCAAAGCTTGGGAAAAACTTGAGTCACTAGACAACCAAGTCGATGCCACCTTGCTACTCGAGCTTGAGCTGCGTTTGCGTGATGCGCTTGAAAATGGCGTAGTGTGGTTTATCAATGCCTTTGGTCAGGACTTGCAAGTTGCCGATATGATCGAGCGCTTTGAAGACAGTGTGGAAAAATTGACCAAAGCAGGCGGTTTTATCGAGCAGCAATTCTCAGAGTATTTGCAAGAAGACATCACAAGCTTAACGGAAAATGAGCTGTCTACGGATGACGCGGCGATGTTCGCGATGTTGCCTTACCATGTCGATGCCCTAGATGCGGCGCTACTGGCTGAGCAGTATGAACGCCCAGTCGATGAGATTGCCACTTTATACTTTGAGGCCTATCACGTTTTACAGCTAGATTGGATGATGGACAATATCGCCACCTTACCGCAGCAAGACCACTGGGATCGCCGTGCGCGTCACGCCCTTGTCAACGAAGTTTCGCGCAGTCTGCGTATGCTGATGGATACTTTATTAAAGCAGCCTGATGCCAAACAAGCCTTTAATGACTGGAAATCGCGTCATGAAAGTCAGCTTAAGTTCATCACCGCTGAGATGCAAAAAATTGATAGCAATGATGAAAATGATATGAGTTTATCAACGTTATCGGTATTGATGAGTGAGCTGAGTGGGCTGGTAAGTAAGTAATAAGCTAAAAAACAAGTCAGATAGCAAATTACAGAAAATCCAGATTATATGTTTATAGAATAAAATCACCGTTATGAGTTAACGGTGATTTTTTGTTTTTCGATAATAAAAATAAAACTAAAAAGGCTAATTTAAGGTTATAAAGGTATTTAAACGGCGCATTTTGCCATCTTTTTCAACCCACACTTTCTCACCATCGTCACGATAACTAGCAAATTGTGGTTTTAGTATTACACTGCCTTTATTATTTATAATGCCAAACTTGCCCGCTTGCTTATAAGTATAAAGCTGATGGTATAGCAGCTTTCTGATGGGGGCGTCTGATGCAAGGATTAACTTACCATTAGCATCGATAATCTGCGCGCTAACAATCTCGTCTTGGATATCTTCGCTCATGCCTGTAGCGGTGCTACCATTGACTAACGTACTACGCAAAAATAGCGGCGGCTTAGCAGAAGTATTAAACGCTTCGATATGTTGATGGGCGGCAAAAGGAATAATAACGTCATTGTTTTGGTCAATGAGTGCTGTCTCGTCGTTTAAGCTCACTTGCAAATATAAAAGCTGACCTGTACAAGCATTTAACGGATGAATCGCCTTATACTTTGGCATGATTGCCCAGTAGCCTTTATCATCAAGCAGTCCTGTGCGCCCTTGATTGCTAGTTATTTTAAAATAATCTTGGTCATGATCAGAATCGTAGTGCGCATGCTCGATACGTGCCGTAGTTAGTGGAAAAATCCAATCACCATGACGATTGATAATACCTTGTCTGGTTGTCGCATCTGATGGTTTGACGCTGACAATAAAGCTGGTTGCGATATCCGGCTCGGTTTGAATAGCGTCATATTCAAAAGGGACAATAATCTTGCCAGCAGCATTGATAACGCCGTATTTGCCGTGCTGTTTGGCAAGCACATAGCTGTCCATTACGATATAAGCATCGGACAGATTATCCATGACGATCTGACCACTTAGGTCTTGCAGCTGCTGCGACCCGTCAGCTTGTTCGATCAACTTGCCAGCAAACGGCGTATTATTTTCAATACGCTCAAAGTAGCTACTGGGTAGAGTTCCGGCGCAATTAATCGTCGCCTGCGCAGTCGTCAAACTTAAAGTAGAAGCAGTAATAGTAAATATAAAAGCAATAAGCAAACGCGCATTAATATAAATAATTTTAAATAGAGTATGCATAAATGTGCCACCTTAAAATTACTTTAGCCATTAACTGGCAATATGATAACAGCCTTGTCCAGTGATTTTACTAAAGCCACCTGAGAGCTTAGTGACTTGAATTTGGGTCAAAATACGCTCTTTTAGCGCCTGCACGTGCGAGATGACGCCAATCAATTTGCCTTCTTGCTGTAAGCTGGTCAAGGTATCGAGGGCGATATCCAGTGATTCCTCATCAAGGGTGCCAAAGCCTTCGTCCAAAAATAACGAATCGACGCGAATATTATGACTGGCCATCTGCGACAGTCCGAGCGCTAATGCTAGGCTGATAATAAAGCCTTCACCGCCCGAGAGATTTTTAGTGCTGCGTCTCTCGCCACCTTGATAGTTGTCAATGACATTGAGCTCGAGCGGACTATTGTCGTCACGCGCCAGCAAATAGCGATCGCTCATTTTATGCAGCTGGGCATTGGCATGGGTCACCATGATATCAAAGGTCAGACCTTGGGCAAAGGTACGATACTTTTTGCCACTGCTTGAGCCTATCAGTTCATTGAGCTGTCGCCAGACTTGCAAGGTGTCTTTTTGCTGAGCAATGGCTTGGCGCTGAGCCTGCTGGTTGGCTTTTTTCTCTTCATTGTCTTTGAGCTGTTGGCTCATGGCGCCGATTGCTTCAATCAAGCGCTGCAATTCATTTTGTGCCAATTGCTGCTGCTCAGCCAGCGACTCTCTATCTTCAGTGGTTAAAGGGTTGGCTTTTTTCTCCGCCAGTGCTTGCAGGGTTTGAGTCAATAAGGATTGCGCTTGCTTGAGCGTATCGTTGATTTGCTGCTGCTGCTCGGTTAAGTGATGACGCTCGGCAGCTGGCAGGCGCGCGCGCATGAATGCTGCTTCATCGCTAAAGTCAGAGCTGGCAAGCGCGGTTTTAAAGACATCCTCTTGCTTGGCAAGAGCAATGCTAGCGGTCGTTAATTGCTCGGCAAGCAGCTGCTGCTGTCGTTGTAATTGTTTGAGGGTAAGCTCAGCACTATCTAACTGCCGCTGCGCTGCTGCTTTTTCGCTATGCCCCTGTTCAAGGACAGTGCGTAACCTTGCTTCTTCTGCATCAGGATTGATATTAATATTGCTATTATCATTATCAGTGTTTGGCACATTACCTGCAAAAATATTATCTGCAAAAATATCGCGCCGCTCAGCCGTTAATTGCGCCAGCATCTCAGATTTCGAAGTAATTGTCTGCAGCAAATCATCAAGCTCAGTCTTTTGTTTATCCAACTGGGCTTGCTTGGTTTCGATTTGTACAGTAATGCTGCTAAGCGCAGTGATTAGGTCTTGTTGGGCATTTTTATAAGCAGTAAACTGCTGCTTTAATTGCACCAAACTACTACGCTGCTGACGCAGCGTATCAAGATGAACCTCGTAGTCAGCTTTACTTAGCACAACTTGCTGGTCAATACTCGCCAGCAGCGGCTGTAAAGCAGCAGGTTTGGTAACGGCATCTAGCTCATACTTGCCCGCAAGATATTTATTTAATATCGCTAATATAGCGTCTTTAAGCTGTGTTAATTCGGCAAAATTCGTCGAGATTTTTTTCTCGATAGCATCCAAAGCCAGCGTGATTATTTGACTATTGCTCTTAATCTCATGAATATCAGTGGCAAGCTGATACTGCTGCTTTTCAAACGTCTCAATGGTTTTATTCGTTTTAGCAAGCTCATCGCTTAGTGCTTCATGTTGTGTAAGCGTGTCTTTTAAAGACTGCTTGCGCTCGCTAAGTTGGTCTTTAATCGTCTCTAGTAATAACAAACCATCTTTTATTAAGCGCTCTTTTATCAGTGTGCAATCTGTTGAGTCGTCAGCTATTTGTTCACTCAACAAATCCATATCTATGCCAATTTGGCCAAGCTGAGTCATGCTTGCAGTCACGGCGTTAGAATAGGTTTTAGCCAAAAGCGGCTGTATTAAGTCATTGCTGTCCGCGCCCAGTTTTTTGATCTGCTCATAGAGTGGGGTTTTTTGCTCGTGCAACTGCTTAATCTGATTTTGTGTGGTGGCATATTCGATACGCTGCTTGGATAGGGTTTGTTCTAGCGCATTGATCGTCGTATCCAGCTCGCTTATTTGCTGCTGCATTTGAGTCACTTCGGCCGGCTCTTTGTTCAATACAGGATGATGCGCGCCGTAGGGATGCTCGCGCGCACCGCAAAGCGGGCAAGGATCGCCCTCTTTTAGTTGGGTAATATAACGCTCTAAACTGGCAACCTGTTGCCATGAATCGAGCAGCTTTTGCTTATCTTGACGTCGGTCTTTGGCGTCTGCCATAAGCGCTTCGTTGTCAGTAATGCTCGCCGCCAGTTTGGTCAAGGCATCATTAATGGTCGGCAGGGCAGTGTTTATCTTATTGATTTGGCTAGCAAGCGCTTCAATTTGCTGTGCCTTAGAGCTCACTTGCTCTATCTGGCTGTGCGTGTGCTCAATCTGCTCTTGCTCATCACGTATAGCAGCCAATGACTGCGTTTGGGTTAATGCTACCTGCTGTTTTTGCAAAGTGGCTAGCGCTTCACGCGCTTTGGCAATCAAAGCGTTGGTCGCATCTTGCTGCTGCTGACATTGATCAAGATTGGTTTGATATTGGATTGATTGCTGATGATGAGCAATTTTTTCGTTTGCCAAAGCGGCATTATCTTGCAGCAGCGCTTTTAAGCGGCTGCCATGACTATCAAAATTTGCCGCATCGGTATCTATATCGTGCAAAGCGGCGGCGTCAATCAAATATTTTTCTATCGTTGCTAACTGGGCCTTGTCCTGATTGAATTGGACGGTATGATTTTCTATCTCTTGGCGTAAGCCTTGCGTATTGGTCGCTAGGCGTTGTTTTCTTTGCTGCTGATCGTCTAACACCTGCATTTGCTGGGCGATTGCCCCATCGAGCTTACGAGCGTGAGCAATTTTTGGTAACGTGATTTGCAGCTCGTCATAGGCGCTCTGCGTATCAGTGTCAGCTGCTTTTAGCGCATTCACCGCGTGCGCAAGGCGCTCTTGTTGCTGCGGCAGCTGATGATTTAGTGCCTGCTGATCATTTTGCAAACGTTTAACGTCATTACGATTATGGGCAAGTTGACTGTATTGGCTGTCAATCTCCAAGGCTTTATTGGCGGCGTTAAGACGCTTAGCGTCAGGAGCGAAATCTGCCTGCGCTTGCTTGGCAACCGTAACCTCGTTTTGATGATTATCGACGTTTTTTTCTAATTCTGCCACCGTATCGAGCCAATTGATTTGCGCTTGCAGACGTTGATACTGTTGTTGCTGCTTGATTTGCGCGGTTTGATGCAAGGTTAATTTTTCCTTAATCAGCGCTTCTTCATCGGCGTCTAACAAAGTTAAACCATCCAAGCCAAACTGTAGTTTATTTAAAATTTCTTCTTCCGCGCGTTTTTTTTCAAAGACATGGGTCGATATCGTCGCGTAGATATCTGTACCCGTGATTTTTTCTAAGATATCGGCGCGCTCATCGGCCTTAGCCTTTAAAAACGCGGAAAAACTCCCTTGCGCCAGTAAGATTGAACGCGTGAACTGCTGAAAATCCATTCGTGTCAGCTCAACAATTTTTTCTTTGGTGCGTGACAGTTTGCTTTCTAGTATTTCATCGCCTTTAAGCTCATCCTCTTTACTAACGACATTACTGTCATCGTCAGTTTTAGGTGTTACCAAAGCGATTTCATGGGTGGCATCTTGCAAATTACCATCCGCCTTGCCATAAGCGCGGCGCTGTCCCCAGCGGCAGCGATATTGCGTGCCATTTAAATCAATGACCACTTCCGCGAAACACTCTGCCGTTTGCCGCGTCATGACCTCGTTGCTACTTTTACTGATGTTATTGATCCGCGGCGTCTCACCATATAGCGCCAGACAAATCGCATCCAAAATCGTGGTCTTGCCAGCGCCAGTCTGCCCAGTAATGGCAAATATGCCTTCATTGATAAACGCGGAATCAGCGAAATCGATATGCCATTCGCCCTTTAAAGAGTTTAAGTTTTTGAGTCGCAGTTCGATTAGGCGCATGTGTCGGTCTTTGTCGTTTGAATGGATGGTTGTGATTGGGCTTTGGAACTTATGTTTTGATGCCGCGCTCATTGCGCATTTATTCAGCTTGAACGTCATCATGGTAGATATTATGGAGTATCTGCTGATAGGCGCTGCGTAATGAGGCTTTTTGGGTATCGGCAATGCCATTGATTTCTAAGCATTTATCAAACACATCAAGCTCATTTAAATCTTGTAAGGTTACAGAAGATTGCTGCTGATTGAGGACTTTATTGTAGGTGCGCGTATTTTTGATTTTTAACACTTCGCAAGTTAAACCCTCAATCATGGCATTCACTTCTTCACGCAGCTCATTGACGATTTCATCACCGTCATAAATCACTTCTAGCCAAATAGACTCTGAGGACTTTAATGATTTTATCGTAGCAGCGATGGCGGTCAAATCGCCCGTTATCTGCGCCAGTTTTTGAAAACAAGGAATCGGCAGCGAGATTACCTGCATTTGCCGTAACTCATCATGATGCAGTCGTTGGGAAGTTAAATCAGACGTTGTAAAAGTGGAATCAAGCTGCATCGCCTTTGACTGAGTAAAGGGTTCTTCATTGACGTTAATTGCGGCGCTTTCTTCTTGCTCAACAAAGCCAAATAAGTCATCCATAAATTCAGGCGTTTGAATGACTGCTTTTTTCGCGACTTTTTCAACCTTACTTGTGGTATTGGCAGGCTGAAGAATAGTACTCTCATCAGACAAAGATTTTTCTACTTCGCCAAACTCTACCAACAACACTTGTTTTTGCTGCTTTGCTTCGCCAAAACCCATGGCGATAGGCGAGCCTGAATAGCGGATATGCTCACAGCCGCCGACGCGCTGCGGCACGTGTAAATGCCCCAGTGCCACATAATCAAAGCCATCATCAAACATGTCAGCGGAGATTTGACCGAGCGAGCCGACGTAGAGATCGCGCACGCCATCATCTTCTGTAGTCTTACTACCTGCGGCGAATAAATGCCCGGTCGCGATAATAGGAATATGGCGCTGATGGGCGTTGCTTAAATGCTCCTGTCTTGCTTTGGCAATGCTAGCTACTTCATCATAATGCGCTCGAATACCCTTGATAACATTGGCATCTTTGCAATCCATAGACTCGCCAGCATGGCTACCACGCACATCGCGGTCGCGCAGATAGGGTACAGCGGCGATAATACAATGCGGTGTGCCATCAATCGCGTCTAAAACCAACACTTCATCATTTAAATCGTCACAAGCAGTACCGATGACATGGACATTTAGAAACTTTAAGACTTTACTGGGGGCATCTAAAAAAGTCGGGGAGTCGTGGTTGCCCGCGACGATGACTATATGCTCGCAGCACAATTTTGATACTTTACCTAAAAACTCATAATACAGCGCTTGGGCTCTGTTACTTGGGGTCATGGTGTCAAAGATATCACCGGCTACGATAAGTACGTCCACTTTATGCGCGCTAATGGTCTCTTGTAGCCAACTTAAAAAGGCTTCAAATTCCTCATAACGCATGCGCCCATAAAGTCTGCGTCCCAAATGCCAGTCGGAGGTATGAAGAATAGTAAGCGGTTTAATAGCAAATGCAGGCATAAGTGAACTTAATAATGGTTAGAAGACTGCGATTATTCTAGCAAGAATTGCTGTGGTTTGCTTTGCTTATAAACTTGTGATTGATTCACTGTGAAAAAGACGGAAAGACTTATTCAGCATTGATGAGTAAATTGAACTTTGGTCAGTAAAATGCTCATCAAATGCAAGAAAATGGGTATCGGTGATGTCATAAGAGTAAGAGTTAAAAAAGTCTAGCGGTCTATTATTAGTAGTTCCATTATACCAGTCTGTTTTAAGTGGTCTGTTAATAGGTTTGAAGGGTAAAATAACTGGTTCCCTTGGGGTATACACTAAACATGGATAAATCCTGTCAAATACTGCACTGCATTGCCAGAAATAAGTACTCGGTCATCTGATACTACACATTCAAGTATTCCGCCTCGACTTGACGCCTGATAGGCTAACAATTCATCTTTACCCAAACGTTCTGCCCAAAACGGTGCGAGCCCAGTATGAATCGATCCAGTTACTGGATCTTCATCACCACCATTAGCAGGCCAAAAGTATCGAGAAATAAAGTCGTAAGATTTAAGATCTTCTGATTGAGACTGACAAGTAACAACTACATCTAAAGGTGCAAGTTGCTTCAAAACTTCATTATCACGTATTACGTTTAGAACATCGGACTTAGTATTGTAAATAACAAAATACGCTTGCGAATTGCGATAGACTTCAACAGGAGCAATAGATAGACCCGACAATAAGCTGTTTGGAATACTATCTAATTTCTTGGGCTTAGTATTCGGGAAGTCCATTCGTATTTTGCCAGCGCTCGTTTGCACGATTGTTAATACTCCAACCGCTTTTGCTGAAAGCTTAATTGTTTTTAAAGTAGAGTTCTTATTAAATAAGACAAAAGCGGAGGCTAAGGTTGCATGACCACAGAAATCAATCTCAGTCATTGGAGAGAACCAGCGAATATGATAATTTGTTTCTTTATTTGACTCATCTGGCACTAAAAAGGCAGTTTCGGATAAGTTATTTTCCATTGCAATAGATTGCATTAATTCTGCGCTCAGCCAACTATCAGTGATAATAACTGCTGCTGAATTTCCCTTAAAAACGGTATCGGTGAAAGCGTCAACGATGTTGATTTCGAGTTGCATTCTCTGTCCTTAAATAAGTATATCGTTTCATTAGTTGGGTGGATTAGCTTGCCCATTTTATTTTGAAAAGTACACAGCTATGTACATCGTAATATTATGAATAACTTGGATCATTGATAAAAATATCTTATAGCCGAGAATTCAAGTCCTCACTAGGGAACCGAACCAGTGAAAGCGCCTGACTGGTTTGCCATAGGTATACTTACAATAAATTATAGTAGACCTCTTGCAAAAGTCATAGGTTTAGCTCGAAATTAATGATACCAGCAAACAGCTTCATTCTAAGATCATAGCGCTGACGACGGTTACGATATTTATGAGCCACGATTTTGAACAACTTGATTAAGCCTATTTTGTGCTCAACCACAATACGAAACTTTGCCAGATAGTGATTGGCCTGTTTGCATATCTCCAGTAACTGACCACCACGTGGCTTTTTAAAAGGGGTGAAGGTTTGCTTATGTAGCTTTGCTATACCCTGATAACCACTATCTGCTAGTAATTTAGCATTGTCAGGAAGCCAATCAGGACAAGTATCTTTATAGAGCTTAAAATCGTGGATTGACCCTTTGCAGGTTTGCACATCAAGTATCAAACCGGTTTGCCAATGGACGATAACCTGCGCTTTTAAGGTGTGTTGTTTTTTCTTACCGCTGTAGTAGTCGCTTTGGTTTTTTTTGGACGCTCAATTGGGGTTTCGGTCGCATCAACAATGACGACGCTCCAATTGATGTCCTCATCGACGCGACTAGGCAGCTTTTTGGGCAATTCAAACTTGCCAGAGTCAATCAGTGTGTCTTCTACTTTACGGATGATACGGCTAGCAGAAGACTCATGAATACCAAAGTCCATACTGATATGATAAAGCGTGCGGTATTCACGCCAATAAGTCAGGGCTAGTAGTATCTGCTCCTTAAGACTGAGCAAGCTTGGTCTGCCTGATTTGGTTTTAGATGCTTCATGCTCTTGCATGGCCTCAAGCATGTCATAAAAGGTGGCTTTATGAATGCCAGTATAGCGTTTAAAACCAGCGTCACTTTGTTTGAGTAGCTTATCTATGTTTGGCATGGTTCCTAAAAAGTTATGAGCGTCTTCTTATTTTAATTCCCTTTGCTACTTTTGCAAGAGGTCTAAAGAATCGGGGATACAAATGACGTATGAAAAAGTCAGCCCTGCCATTCACAACAAGCTAAGCCAACAAGCCTTTCATCAATCATTGTGCGACTACCTATTTACCTTAGCGAGTTCAGCCGACATCGAAGGTATCGAGATGACTCTTGAACAAGAGAATGTATTTCGCGGATAAATGTCTTGCATGAGTAAAAGTATTGCGTGAATAAAAACACCATCGATTATGTCGTCCGCTAAACTTTTTAAGGAGCATTTATGAGTAAGCCACAAGCACTATTTATCCCACTTAATATCGCCGTCTTGACAGTGTCTGACAGTCGTACTCTGGCAGAGGATACCTCGGGGCAGTATTTGGTTGACCAACTGACAGCAGCAGGTCATCAGTTGGCCGATCGTCAGCTAATCATCGACGATATTTATCAGATCAGAGC
Organism: Psychrobacter sp. Sarcosine-02u-2; assembly: GCF_002836335.1. Lineage (NCBI taxonomy): Bacteria > Pseudomonadati > Pseudomonadota > Gammaproteobacteria > Moraxellales > Moraxellaceae > Psychrobacter > Psychrobacter sp. Sarcosine-02u-2. The sequence continues at coordinate 64,090 of NZ_PJBX01000160.1, forward strand.
CGTTATTAGCGGCTGGATTGCAGACCCAAGTATTCACGCTATTATCACGACAGGCGGGACAGGTTTTTATATCCGTGACAGCATGCCAGAAGCGGTCAGCATATTGTTTGATAAGGCTGTAGATGGCTTTGGTGAGATGTTTCGTTTAATATCAAAAGATGATATCGGCATGTCAACCATTCAGTCGCGTGCGATTGCGGGAATGGCAAATGGTACAGGGATTTTTTGTCTGCCCGGTTCGTCAGGAGCATGTCGCACAGGCTGGGAAGGTATTTTAAAAGAACAGTTCGATAGCCGCACTCGCCCTTGCAACTTTGTACCGCACTTTATGCGTACCAATCCGAGTCATGCGTCATAGATAGGGCATGAGACGCTGAGCGAATATTGGAAGACACTTAACCATCAGTAATCAACCCAGACCAAAATAACGCAGGGCATAAAACCCTGCTATGCTGAGCATAATTACGAGTAACGTTTGCCGAATCATAACGCTCAATCCAATAGCCATCAATCACACCCAAAAGTAGTTGCTACCCAGTAGCCCTATATCTTGCAAAAACATTGCAGTAAAAATTTAGTAGTAAAACGTCATATGAAGACATACCTGCTAACAGTTTTAAACGGCTTAGGCCTACACGTCATGGCTTAAACGTCAATAGTCACTATAAAAATAACCATTCATCCCCATCATGTATTCAAGCGGTCATCATATATAGTCAATTCTCAATAAAATAGAACCATTAATAATAGTGTGAGACTGGGATAAATCTCTCTTGCGTGCTGTTAATACAGAAGATGCGCAAAATTTATACCAATCTCACTATATCTCTTTTAAAAAGAATCGACCATAAACAACTTATATCGCTTTTACATTTTATTTTCCACGCCTTTAGACGCGTTTTTTAAGGATTCATCATGAGCCAGCTTTTTTCGCCTTTGAAACTTGGGCAACTAACATTAGACAACCGTATTATCATCGCACCTATGTGCCAGTACTCTGCAAATGATGGCGCAGCAAGCGATTGGCATACGATTCATTTAGGTCAAATGAGTTTGAGCGGCGCAGGATTACTTATCTTAGAAGCCACTGCCGTCAATCCACAAGGACGTATCAGCTATGCTGATTTAGGATTGTGGGATGAAAGGACGCAAACAGCACTCGACAAGACGCTAACAGTGATCAAACAGTACAGCCCTATGCCGATAGGCGTACAACTTGCCCATGCGGGGCGTAAAGCGTCAACCGAAAAACCATGGGACGGTGGCGGTTCGATTGCACCTGATCAGGCAAACGGCTGGCAAACGGTTGCACCGTCGGCGCTTGCGTATGACAAAAATTCTACTGTACCCACAGCAATGGATCAAAATGACATCGATACGCTAATAAGCGATTTTGTCAATGCGGCAAAACGCACAGATGCGCTGGGTCTTGATTTAATTGAAATTCATGGGGCGCACGGTTATCTATTACATCAGTTTTTATCGCCACTTTCTAACAAACGTGATGATCAATACGGCGGCAGTCTTGAGAACAGAATGCGCTTGTTACTTGACGTATTTACAGCGGTTCGGGCTGAATTTCCAAGTGAAAAGCCAGTAGGTGTGCGTGTGTCTGCAACCGATTGGGTTGAGGGCGGCTGGGACCTTGAACAAACGATCGAACTGTCTAAAGCATTAGAGGCATTAGGCTGTGATTATATCCATGTGAGCACCGCAGGACTTAGCCCAGAACAGCAAATTCCTGTGGGAGCGAACTATCAAGTGCCTTTTGCAACAGCGATAAAAGAAGCCGTCAATATACCAGTCATCGCAGTGGGCTTAATCACCGACGCCCAACAAGCGCAAAGCATCATTACTGAGCAGCAAGCTGATGCGGTTGCCTTAGCACGCGGCATCCTTTATAACCCGCATTGGCCTTGGTATGCCGCCGCAGAGCTTGGCGCAAAAGTAAAAGCGCCTAAACAATATCTGCGCTCAAGCCCGCATGGTAAGCCGTCTCCGATAGAGTAACTGTATAGGCAATACTGGCTCAATTGGTTACAACTGATTGAGCCTTGTCGTTATAAATAGGGTCCTCCAGCTTCGAAGTGGTTAAAACGCTAGGTGATGCTGTTTTGTAAAATTGAAAGATAAGAAGGAATACACACTATTTAAGTGTTGATAGTCAACCCCGCAACATGCACGGATGGTGGCCATCTTAATCATTTGCTATGTTTAAATAGTGCTACTTAGCTCAGATAAAGCTTTCTTAGCTTCAGCCAGCTTCTTTTCTTTGTTTAATTTTTCTATCTTTTCATCAAGAATAATTTCAATACCAATTTTGATAATTGGGAATGCTTTTAGGCAATCATTTTCGCTTAACTCGTGAATTCCTTTACTTAAAATTGAATACATTGATTTATTTTCCACCTTGGATTCAACATTGAAGTGCAACGCACCCGAAGCTAGATTTTACCTCAAGCGGTGTTCTAAACCCTAGCACCTTTCTAGGTCGATTATTTAAACTGTCTTCAATCGACTGAACTAAGTGA
>NZ_PJBX01000048.1:0-985 GCF_002836335.1 Psychrobacter sp. Sarcosine-02u-2
TGGTGAATGCTGACCATGAGCTGTCTGATATGGCTTTAGCTAATTTTCTATTCTTAACCATGCCTTTGATGTTCAAGTCCTCAATAGCAATCACATCGTGGTTTTTGATGAGATTGAATGAGAGTTTATGCAAGAAATCTTTGCGGCTATTGGTTATTTGCTCATAGACCTTGGCAACTTTAATTCTTTGTTTTTGATAGTTGCGGCTCTCTGACAATTTGCGTTGATCCGCTTTGGCAGCGGCTCTGCGTTTGGCTAAGATCTTTTGCTCACGCGCAAGCTTGGCTTGCAGCTTCGATAGAAACTTAGGATTGGCCACTTTGCTGCCGTCTGATAAGACGATAAAGTCCGTCAATCCTAAATCAATGCCGATGTTAGAGTGGGTTTTTGGTAATTCATTAACGATAGTTTCAATCAGTAAGCTGACGTAATACTTACCTGATGGGGTACGGCTGATAGTGGCGCTCTTGATAAGCCCATTAACAGATTGATGTATTTTAACCTTAATGTGGCCTATTTTTGGCAATTTAACGGTGTTCTTGGTGACGGCTACCGATCCTTTTTGATTGTTGGTGGTGTAACTGTCTTTAATGCCTTTTTTCTTGAACTTAGGGAACCCTGCGCCTTGCTTGAAAAATTTACTATAGGCAGCTCTTAGATTTTGCTGAACATTGGCTAATGCCAAGCTATCGACTTCTTTTAGCCATTCAAATTCTTTTTTATACTGAGCAGGGGTGTTGTTTAGGGTGGTCTTCGTAGTTTTGTAGTGATCTATTTTATCGCCAAGCATTTTATTCCAAATAAAACGAGCGCAGCCGAATGACTTGGCAAAGAATATTTGCTGTTCATCAGTCGGATATAGCCTGATTTTATGGGCTTTTAGGATCTGCTTTGGCATGAGATATTTATTGTTAGTTGGTGTTATATTTATTATTAATTATACTACAGGTAGAGGTTGTTATCACCAACAACGCATTCATCTCAC
>NZ_PJBX01000049.1:0-944 GCF_002836335.1 Psychrobacter sp. Sarcosine-02u-2
TCTAGCATCTGTTTCACCAAGTCATACACCGGTCGTCTTGAGAGCGTATAACTGATGATCTCATTGTTGAAGCAGTCTAGTATAGGAGACAGATACAACTTGTCCTCACCGACTTTAAACTCTGTAATGTCAGTAAACCACCTGCGATTGGGCGCTTTCGCTCTGAACCTGCGTTTGATTCTATTCTTGGCAATGACGCCGCACTGTCCTTTATAAGATCGATACTTCTGCCTTCTGATTCTTGCACTAAGCTTAAGCTGTCCCATAAGCCGTGCGATAAGTTTATGATTATAAATCAAACCTTCATTTTTAAGTGTCTGGGTGATTCTACGGTAGCCATATCTGCCTTTATGGTGATGATAGATATCACGGATACGCTGTTTAAGATCGGCGTATTTATCTTTACTAGTAAGACTCGCTCTATGGTAGTAGAAGCTGCTCCGCGCAAGCTTTGCTATGGCGAGTAGATCAGATAATGGATGATGCTCTCTTAATCCTTCGATGAGCCTTGCTTTGTCTGGTTGGCTTTCCTCTCTTTGAGCCGTGCATCGAGCTTTTTTAAATAAGCATTCTCCGCACGCAAATACTCATTCTCGCGTTTGATCTCTTCTATACTCTTTTCATGGTCAGGTTTGTCAGTGAGATAAGGATGCTTCACAGTGGGTCGTCCTTTAGCTTTAGCAGTTAAGCCTAGCATACCATGACGGGCATAGGAGCTGCGCCATACACTAATCAGTGCAGGTGAGCTAATGTTAAACCTCAAAGCGGCTTGTGATTGACTTAAACTTTCACCTGCCATTGTGGTCAGGACTTGAAGCTTGAACTCACGACTGTAGATGGCTTTGCCAGTTTTAGGTTTGATTGCAAGTATACCGTCTTTTAAGTACTGGTTGACCCACTTAAAAACATCTTTATCATTAATATTAAAATGCTTTGCGGTAGCA
>NZ_PJBX01000050.1:0-908 GCF_002836335.1 Psychrobacter sp. Sarcosine-02u-2
TATAGTAGAGCCTTTATAAAAGTGGTACATTAGTTTTAAAACAAGCGAAAAGTAAAAAGATTATGACTTATTCAGCAGATTTTCGTGCTCAAGTGATTAAAAGTGTTAAACAACAAGGTATGAGTATCAGACACGCTTCTGCATTCTATGACATTAGTAAGGCCACGCTACAGAATTGGCTCAAAGATCCTAGTATCAAACTCACTCGCAATAAACCACCCAGTAAAATACCTAACGAAGCATTATTAAAAGATGTTGAACAACATCCAGACGATTACCTGTACGAGAGAGCACAGCGTTTTGGGTGTAGCAAGTCGGGCATCGAGGCTGCTTTAAAACGCCTTGGTGTCAGTCAAAAAAAAGACCTTGGCGCATCCAAAAGCTTGCCCCATAAAGAGAGCTAAGTATCTAAGCAAACTTAACAAATACATTGCTCAAGGCCTTGCTATTGTATACATGGATGAAAGCGGCTTTGAGTCTGAAACCATTCGTTCTCATGGCTATGCACCTATTGGAACCCCTTGCATCGATAGTTACAACTGGCAAGGTAAAAAACGAACCAACGTTATTGGTGCTCTCTATGACAAGACGCTGTTTGCACTCGATTACTTTGAGAAGAACATCAATGGCGATATCTTCTATAACTGGTGCAAAGACACGCTAATACCAAGCCTTAAAACTAAATGCGTGATTGTCATGGATAACGCTAGCTTTCACAAACGCGTTCAGAGACTGCTCAATAGACATGGTCATCGCTTGTTATTTCTACCGCCGTACAGTCCCGATTTAAACCCTATTGAGAAAAAATGGGCACAGGCTAAATTTCTACGCCAAGGATGGATGGAGAATAATCTACCTAAACTATTTCATAATATGGGTTGTACTAATTTTATTGTGGATTGACTATA
>NZ_PJBX01000051.1:0-890 GCF_002836335.1 Psychrobacter sp. Sarcosine-02u-2
TATAGTAAAAGTATTTATAAATCGCCACACAGCCATAGGAAATAGAAGAATAGCGTATCAACGCAATCTAGCCGCCACTCTTTACGTTTTTGTTTAACCCAAGCCCACATCTGCTCAATGGGGTTTAAGTCAGGACTGTAAGGCGGTAACCATAAGATAGTATGCCCTTCACCCTCTATGAGTTCAGTCGTGTCTTTTCGCTTATGAAAGGTTGCATTATCCATCACAATCACACTGTTTTTTGGTAGATGTGGTAGCAGCAATTGTTCAACCCAGCTGTGGAATAAGTCACTATTGACACTGCAGTCATAGAGTCCAACACCAAACAGCTTATTGTTGTGAATAGCACCGATAGCATTGGTTTGGTTTTTAAGTTGCCAATTATACTGACCTAAGCACGGTTTGCCTTTACTAGCGTAACCTTTTGGTCGATTGTCATGAGACTTAAAACCACTTTCGTCAAGATAGACGATGGGTCTGTCATCCCGCTCATACTGTGCTAATTGCTCAAGAAAGATGAAACGTCTTGGTTCATCCGCCTTAGGATGAATTAGAGTCTTTTTTTTGAGTGATACCGATGCGCTTTAAGGCGATGCCAATACCTCTCTGAGTGCAGTTAAAGCGGCGTGCGCGCTCATGCTGATAATCATCAGGATAAGCGGCTACATCAGCTCTAAGTAAATCACTATCTATCTTCTTAGGGGTGAATTTACGTGTCTTACGCTCAGGAAATTTCTTCCAACGCTGAATAGTATTGGTGCTGATTTGATACTCCTCTGCAAGCTGGCGAATGCTATCGCCTTCTTCAAGCTTGGTGAGTATCATCTGTCGGTAGTCTCTTGAGTAGGCCATATGATACACTGTAGCGTATTCTTGTTTCTTTTACTATA
>NZ_PJBX01000052.1:0-770 GCF_002836335.1 Psychrobacter sp. Sarcosine-02u-2
ATGCCTCGCACTATGCTCAAAGATGAACACTGGACAAGACTAAAACCTATATTACTAGAACTTAATATCTATGACAAAGGAAATCTTAGACAAACGGTTGAAGGCGTGCTTTATCGCATGCGTGTTGGCTGTCCTTGGCGCGACTTACCCGAGTATTTTGGCAAGCCTAATACCATCTATAAAGCTTACCAGCGCTGGTTTAAGAGTAATAAGCTGATTACGCTGTTTGCTTTATTAATCAAAGACGCAGACCTTGAATGGGTCTTCATTGATGGTACTCATATCAAGGCGCATCAGCACAGCAGTGGTGGCAATGAGAACCTACAATCTATTAGTAAAAGTGTGGCAGGACGCGCGACCAAGGTTCACTTAGCAGTTGATGCGCATGGCAATCCGATTACCTTTATTTTATCAGATGGCACAACCCACGATGTCAAAGTCGCACCTGATTTAGTAGACAAAGTTAATTTGAGCGATACAGAGGTTTTATGTGCCGATAAAGGCTATGATTCTGATGCCCTACGAGCCCATATTGAACAAGCAGGGACGCATAATAACATCCCTCGAAAACGAAACACTCAGTCTTCTAACGACCATATGGACTGGGACTTATATAAAGCCAGACATCTAGTAGAAAACGCTTTCGCTAAGCTAAAACAGTATAGGGCGGTTGCCACTAGATTTGATAAGCTCAAGCAGAGTTATGAAAATACGGTCGCCCTTGCTTGTGCTTATATCTGGCTCAAATTATGAATGTTCAACACGCCCTA
>NZ_PJBX01000053.1:0-762 GCF_002836335.1 Psychrobacter sp. Sarcosine-02u-2
ATATTCCTAATAAATAATATGGAGAAAATTATGTCCGACCTAAAAACATTAGAGAAATTGGCAGAAAAACGTCGTTCAGTTTATGCTTTGAGCGATCAATTACCCGTTTCAAATGATGAAATCGTCAAGTTGGTTGAACATGCGGTTTTACATACGCCATCGTCATTTAACTCGCAATCAACGCGTATCGCTGTTTTGTTTGGTGACGACCATAACAAGCTTTGGCAATTAACCGAAGATACCCTACGCGATATCGTCGATAACGAAGAGCAATTTGCAGCGACCAAGCAAAAAATGGATGGCTTTAAAGCAGGTGCTGGTACTATCTTGTTTTTTGAAGATCATAGCGTCGTCAGAGACATGCAAGCTGCTGCACCTTTGTATGCAGACAAATTTCCAATTTGGGCGCACCAAACCAATGCGATGCACCAGTACATTATTTGGACGGCGTTAGCCAGTATTGATGTCGGCGCCAACTTACAGCATTACAATCCTATTATCGACAAAAAAGTCGCTGAAGAGTGGAATATCGATGAGCATTGGAAGATGAACGCGCAATTGGTATTTGGCGCTATCGAACAACCCGCAGGCGACAAGGAATTTAAGCCTCTCGAAGAGCGTATGAAAGTATTTGGTAAATAAGCTATTTTTTAAAATAGCTAACAACTAGAAAGAGCGCCACTCAATGGATTATTGGGTGGCGCTTTTTCAACTGTGTTAAACGGAAAAGTTAAAATAGTAGCAGTATTAAATACCATTTAT
>NZ_PJBX01000054.1:0-755 GCF_002836335.1 Psychrobacter sp. Sarcosine-02u-2
CCTATCATTAGCCTATACCCAAAACATAAAACCTTTAAATGATAATCTATCTATCATTAGACTTTTTTATATTATTAAATGATAGTAATATCTTGTTATTATCAATGAGCACTAATTATTAAGTCTAAATAATAGAGGTGGGTTATGACTGTTCGTATTTATGTGAGAGCCAGCACTAAGGATCAAGACGCTACCAGAGCATTGGCTGATTTGGTGGCTTTCAGTACAAGTTATGATGATAACCATGTTGAGTACGTCGAGCATTTCAGTGGTACAAAGCTCGATAGACCATTATTAGCCAAGCTGCTAAAGGACGCTGAGCAAGGCGATATTCTACTGGTTGAAAGCGTGGATAGATTAAGCCGATTATCTCAAGATGATTTTGCAATTCTAAAGCAGCGTATCAAAGACAAAGGCTTGCGATTGGTGGTGGCTGATCTACCAACGACGCATACAGTTAATAATGGCATGACAGGTGAGATCCTAACAGTGATTAACCATATGCTGATCGACTTATTAGCAACGATGGCAAAGCTTGATAACGACAAGCGTAGAGAGCGTATCAAGCAGGGATTGGCTAACAGTGGCTATAAGCCCTCCGGTAAGAAGCCTAATACAACGAAACACAATCGTATTAGAGAATTAGACAGTCAAGGCAATATGACAAAAGAGGAAATCGCTAAGGCAGTTGGTGTTGGCGTAGCTACTGTTTACCGGGTGTTAAAGCCAGGCTCATAGCTGAGGTATTTTATTTT
>NZ_PJBX01000055.1:0-724 GCF_002836335.1 Psychrobacter sp. Sarcosine-02u-2
TCCGATTATTTTAATTGGGTTTGCCATCGTTTTTGTCTTATTAGCCCTTTATATGTTGGGCGTATTTAGCATTCGTCTGCCAAGATTCATCAGTAGTAAAATGCAGGGTCTAAGCCAAGCGGGGGATAGCAAACTTGGTAGTACGGGTGGCAGTTTAATTGCGGGATTCTTATCGGCGCTCGTGGTATCGCCATGCGTTTCGGCACCCTTATTTGGGGCGCTGCTTGCCGTATCGACGATTGGCAGTCCGCTCCTTGGCTTTGCCGCTTTATTTATGCTCGGTTTTGGTTTATCAGCGCCGCTTATCTTAATCGGCGCGACCCAAGGTAAAATCATGCCTAAAGCTGGCGAGTGGATGAACTGGGTCAAGCAAGGCTTTGCTTTGCTGCTGTTTGCCGTGGCGTTGTTATTAATTGAGCGCGTCTTTATCTCGCCTGTAATGCTGATAGTGTGGGCCCTGTGGTTTATGGTCGTGGCGATGTGGGCATGGAGCTGGCTAGGCAAAGGTCGAATGTTGACCCAAGCATTAAGCTTAATCGCTGGTATTTGGGCGACGTGTTTAATCGTCGGCGCCGCATTGGGTAATGACGACAGCTTACATCCGCTCGCGTCATTAAGCGCCGCGCCAGTGATGCAGACGACTGCTGGTCAACCAGCCAGCAGTAATGCAACCGATAAGACGGTCACGACGCTCGCTGAATTAGATGCTATTGTCGCCGCCAAC
>NZ_PJBX01000056.1:0-724 GCF_002836335.1 Psychrobacter sp. Sarcosine-02u-2
ATTGGCGGCGACAATGGCATCTAACTCAGCGAGCGCCGTGACCGTCTTATCGGTTGCATTACTGCTGGCTGGTTGACCAGCAGTCGTCTGCATCACCGGAACCGCAGTTAGGGAGGCAAGCGGATGTAAACTATCATCATTACCCAAGGCGGCGCCGACGATTAAACACGTCGCCCAAATACCAGCGATTAAGCCTAGCGCTTGGGTCAGCATCCGACCTTTGCCTAGCCAGCTCCACGCCCACATCGCCACGACCATAAACCATAGCGCCCACACTATCAGCATCACAGGCGAGATAAAGACGCGTTCAATTAATAACAATGCCACGGCAAAAAGCAACAAAGCAAAGCCCTGCTTGACCCAATTCATCCACTCGCCTGCTTTTGGCATGATTTTACCTTGGGTCGCGCCAATTAAGATAAGCGGCGCCGATAAACCAAAACCGAGCATAAATAAAGCGGCAAAGCCAAGGAGCGGACTTCCAATCGTTGATACAGCAAGCAGCGCCCCAAATAAGGGTGCCGAAACGCATGGCGATACCACGAGCGCCGATAAGAATCCCGCAATTAAACTGCCACCCGTACTACCAAGTTTACTATCGCCTGCTTGGCTTAAACCCTGCATTTTACTACTGATGAATCTTGGCAGACGAATGCTAAATACGCCCAACATATAAAGGGCTAATAAGACAAAAACGATGGCAAACCCAATTAAAATAATCGGG
>NZ_PJBX01000057.1:0-674 GCF_002836335.1 Psychrobacter sp. Sarcosine-02u-2
TACCCCACTCTCAACTTCGAAAGTGATTGAAAAAAGAAGAGCACCTCACTAATCTATTGTTTTCGACCAAGAATACAATGGAGTTGTGAGATGCCCATAGACGAATTTATCATCAATATCTATTTAATGGTAGAGCAATATTACAAAATAGTCGTCACCAAACCCTTGCGAAGTGCAGGTTACGCGCCAAAGCTAAGTGATCCTGAGGTTATTTGCATGGAGATGGTCGGTGAATTTTTACACCTTGATCAAGACAAACAAATTTGGCAATACTTTACCCAGCATTGGCAAGACTGGTTTCCAGCCATCGGCTCATACCCTAACTTCGCAAAGCACTGCGCCAATCTGTGGCAAGTCAAACAGCAGATACAAGATAACGTCAGTCAAATTGAAGGCCGTGACAACATTCATTTTATGGATGGCTTTTGGGTACCCGTCTGTCATTATGGACGCGCTTATCGGCATAAGAATTATCAAGACTTAGCAGCTTTTAGCTACTGTGCCGCTAAGCAAGAGAGGTACTATGGCTTTGAAGGCCATTTGCTTGTTAACTTATCGGGCATGATTAAAGGCTTTACCTTTGCTCCTGCCAATGTTGATGAAAGAGCGGTTGCCCCAGAAATCACCACTCATATTCATGGGCTACTTGGCGCTGATAAAGGGTATATCAGCCC
>NZ_PJBX01000161.1:0-65399 GCF_002836335.1 Psychrobacter sp. Sarcosine-02u-2
ATTAGAGGTTTTTATTGCTATATTGATGAAAGATAAACGATTATAAAAATTAGATAGAAAAATCATTACTCAAAAAGCTGGCTGTTATAAACAGTCAGCTTTTTTGGTTGAAAATCTAGTTTACGGCATTGTAAATAATTTACTGCTTGTGGCCAATCAGCCGCTATTTTTGGCGCCTCTTGCCGAGCGGCAATCATACTGGCAGCATTTATCCAGCCCGCATGACCGACTGCTAATACTGGTTTTTGACCACTATTTTGCGCAGCCATCTCATTTAACCAGTTTTCCACACGCTCAAATAACTGCTGTAAACTCTCGCCGCCCTTAGGGGCAAAATCTGCAAAATGATCACACCAATCATCAATCTCTCCTTTAGGAATTTGCGCCCAAGGCCTGCCATCCCAGCCGCCAAAATCAATCTCTGCCAGCTCAGGGGCGACATGATATTGAAAGCCATGCGGCGCCAATATTTCTCCGACTTTTAACGAGCGCTGTAGTGGGCTGACCCAAATCACTTTTGGCAATTGATGAAAACGCACGAAGCGCTGTATTTTATTAGCAAGGCGTTTAATTTTGCGTTTATCGACACTGATATCAGTCTGTCCGATACAAAAGCCATTAGCCGCAATGGGCTTTGGATGGCGCCAAATATACAAAACCATTCGCTATCATTATCCTTTCTAAATAGTACGCTTAAAATTAAATAAAAGGGTTCGAGGCAGCAAGTCCGATATAAATAGCAATTTCACTTAACTGCTGCGTGGCGCCTAACCCATCACCGGTATAGCCATCTAAACGCCTGCGCAACAAGCGCCGCATATAATCCGTCGCTACGATGCCTAGTAATAAAGCCAATGACCATTGCCAAATACCAATTTGCTGCACGGTATTAGGAAATAGGAGCACGACCAGCAAGCCCGCTAATATGAGCCAACCACTGCTCAATAATCCTTGTAATGGCGTCAGCTGCTGCGCCATCGGTTTGGCTTTAGCATGCTCAATCTCACCGCCGTAAGGCAATAGCGCCAGTAAACTAATACATAATAAACGTGAGAGCGTATGTCCAATAATCAGCGCCACAATAGCCACTGATAAAGACATAGACGCCAATAAGCTGATTTTGATAAGTAACGCCGAGACCAATCCTAGTACACCATAAGTCCCTAAGCGCGAATCCTTCATAATGGTTAAAGTACGCGCGCGAGTCAGACCACCACCTAGACCATCACAGCTATCCGCAAGTCCATCTTCATGAAAAGCGCCAGTGAGCCTAATTCCAAAGGCCGTACTTACCACTGCCGCCACCAAAGGCGTAAATAAAAAACTACACAGCCAAAATATACCTGCACAAAGCAACCCAACTAACAGACCTACCCCAGGAAAATGACGGCTGCTCTGGTGCAACCACTGCGGATTGTAATTGGCAAATTGCGGTACGGGCAGACGCGTTAAAAACTGTACTGCTACTAACAATAAACGCCATTCATACTTTATAAATTGACTAATACTTGGTTTAGACGGAGACTGGGGTAATGCATTTGGTTGATTCAATGTCTGATTTAATGGTTGTTTTGATGGCTTTTTTGATAATTGTGACATTAGCTATTTTGTCCACTGATACCAGCATCATTAAAACTTGCCATCTCATTGATAATCGCACAAGCCGACTGTAATAATGGATACGCCAGCGCCGCGCCACTACCCTCACCTAGGCGCATACCCATATTGAGTAACGGCTCAGCATTGAGCAGTTTTAATAAATGCGTATGTCCCGGCTCGACAGAATGATGAGCAAAGACAGCATATTGAGCAACACCAGGCGCTAGACGCTCGGCGACCAATAACGCACTACTAGCGATAAAACCGTCGATAAGAAGAATACGGCGCTCACTGGCTGCTTGCATCAGCGCCCCTGCCATCATCGCAATCTCAAGCCCGCCTAATGCCGCAAGTATGTCGAATGGCGTTTGCGCTTCACTGTGCCGCGCTAATACTTGAGTTAAAATACTTGCCTTGTGCTTTAATCCTGCATCATCAAGGCCAGTGCCGCGACCGATACAAGCATTAATCGGTATATCGCCCAATCTTGCCAGTAATAAACTGGCTGCGGATGTATTACCGATCCCCATTTCACCGACAACCAATAGATTGCCCACTGAGTTTTCGACAACTTTCATGCCGTTCTCTAATGCCGCTAAGCACTCTTCTGCTGTCATGGCAGGCTCGCTAAGGGCGTCGCGGCTTCCATGACGCACTTTATAATCGAGCAGTTGCGCGTGGTCTTTAAAAGGAGAATTGGCAAAGTCGGCATTGACACCAGCATCGACCACTTTTAGCTCCATATGATGCTGACGCGCTAAAACATTGATAGCAGCACCGCCTTGCAAAAAATTATAAACCATCTGCGCCGTTACCGCGCTAGGATATGCTGAGGTACCATGCTTGGTTAGGCCATGGTCGGCAGCAAATACCCGAATTTGCGGTTGCGTAATTTGCGGCGTGGTCGTACCTTGAATCATGCCCAAATGCACCGCGAGCGTCTCCAAGCGTCCAAGGGCGCCCAGTGGCTTGGTTTTTTGGTCAACGATTTGCTGCAATTGTTGGTACAGCTCGTTATTTTCTATGTTTGCAATCGTTGGTGCTATAAATGTGTTCAAGCAAACCACCCTAGTATTTATACAATTAAAACAAAACCCACATACTAGCAGAGTATCTCAGCTTTACCACGAATAAAATCAAATGAGAGCCGAATAGACTCCCTAGTAGGATAGATTTACGATAGAATATGCACCTTTAAAAATTCATATCACTATTGATGTTAAGCTAGACGCCAAACTCACTAAATGCTGTGTGAGTTGCATTAATAGCGATAAGAGATTAACAACTATATAGAGACAGTAATGATCGTATTTTGGCTGCTGCTGACCATTCTTTTTATCATTTTTGCCACTGCGAAGTTAAAATGGCATCCTTTTTTAGTATTGATACTATCTGCCTTTCTGGTCGCGCTTTTTTATCAAGTACCGCTTAATACGGTCGCAAAAACTATCTCTGATGGCTTTGGCGGTATCTTAGGATATATCGGGTTGGTGATTGTGTTTGGAACCATTATTGGCCTAATCCTTGAGAAAACGGGTGCCGCCATCGTGATGGCAGAAACCGTCATTAAAGTTTTGGGACCGCGTTTCCCTACTTTGACCATGTCTATCGTTGGTGCTGTCGTATCTGTACCCGTGTTCTGCGACTCAGGCTATATTATTTTAAACTCGTTAAAAGAGTCTTTGGCTGAGCGTTTAAAAGTTTCGAGCGTGGCAATGAGTGTCGCATTAGCGACTGGCTTATATGCCACTCATACCTTTGTGCCGCCAACACCCGGTCCAATTGCAGCAGCGGGCAACTTGGGTCTTGAGTCAAACTTGGGCTTGGTCATCATGGTCGGTGTTGTCGTCACCACCGTTGCGGTACTTGCTGGTTGGCTGTGGTCAAATCGCTTCCTTGACGCCACGCCTGACAATATTGATGCCCTTGACGCAGTCGCCGTACCAGATAATATGAAGACTCGTGACGACTACAGCAAACTGCCATCAGCGACTATGGCATTTTTACCTATTATCGTGCCCATTGTATTGATTTGCTTATCGTCTATTGCCAATTTACCCAGCACACCATTTGGTAGCGGCGGCATACTAACCGATATTCTCATATTTATTGGCAATCCATTAACCGCCCTATTAATTGGTTTGTTTTTATCATTCTTACTGATTAATACTGACCAAAAAACACAGCAGATTAGTGACAGCATCTCACAAGGCTTGGTAGTCGCAGCGCCTATTCTTTTAATTACTGGTGCGGGGGGCGCGTTTGGCGCTATGCTAAAAGTCACGCCAATCGGTGATTATTTGGGTACTACGTTATCTGCCCTAGGGCTTGGTATTTTTATGCCATTTATCGTTTCTGCGGCGCTCAAAACAGCACAAGGTTCAACCACTGTTGCTTTGGTCACTACTTCGGCGATGGTCGCCCCATTATTAGGTCAAATAGGTCTTGATAGTGAGCTTGGTCGCGTATTTTGTGTGATGGCGATTGGTGCAGGCGCGATGACTGTCTCGCATGCTAATGACAGCTTCTTTTGGATTGTTAGCCAGTTTAGTCGTATGAGTGTGGCGCAGGCTTACAAAGCCCATTCTATGGCGACAGGTATTCAAGGCGTGACCAGCATCATCTTTATTTGGCTATTGACCTTGGTATTTATCTAGCGCCTTAAGTAAATTATTGAAAGTCAATTTTTAAAATTTAAGTAATTAAAAAAGACTCAAAGAAACATTTAAAGAGAAAGTCATGAAAATTTTAATCGCCCCTGACTCGTTTAAAGAAAGTGTAGAAGCACTGGATGTCTGCCACGCTATTCAATCTGGCTTCAGCCAAGTGTTTCCTGACGCTGACTATAAACTGCTACCGATGGCGGATGGCGGCGAAGGGACTTCTGCAGTGTTGTCTTATGTGTTAGGTGGACGCTGGAAAGAAGTGCGTGTCCATGACCCTTTAATGCGACCGATTAACGCAAAATATTTATTACTCCCTGATGCAACTGCGGTCATTGAAGTCGCTCAAGCTTGTGGCTTACATCTATTGACGGTAGCAGAGCGTAATCCTGTCATTGCTAGCAGCTATGGCGTCGGTGAACTGATTGCGGATGCTCTAAATGAAGGCGTCAAGCGCATTATCATTGGTCTTGGTGGCAGTGCTACCAATGATGCAGGACTTGGTATGTTAACGGCGCTTGGTATGACGTTTCATGATAGTAATGACAACATCTTAGCCCAAGGCGGCGGCGCACTTGCTAACTTGCAACGGTTGGATGCGACCAGCTTTCATGCAAGCGTCTTAAACACAGTATTTGAGGTGGCTTGTGATGTCACCAATCCGTTATGTGGTGAATTGGGTGCCAGTGCCATATTTGGTCCTCAAAAAGGCGCTAGCCCGCAGCAAGTCCATGAGTTAGATAAATCGTTAACGCATTTTGTAAATGTGTGCGAGCATCATGGCTATCAAGGCCATCAAGAGGTAGCAGGTGCCGGTGCAGCAGGTGGACTGGGCTATGCGTTAATGAGCTTTTGCCAAGCGGAGTTAAAGTCAGGTTTTGATACAGTGGCAAAAGTGGCCAATTTATCAAAGCACATTGCCGAGGCAGACTTGGTCATCACTGGTGAAGGCAAGCTTGATGCTCAGTCTGCTATGGGCAAAGTAGCGGGTGGTATTAGCCAAATTGCTAAATTGAGTCATACCCCCGTGATTGCTATTTGCGGCAGTGTTGATGGGCTAAAATCCGCTCAGACTAGCCAGTTTGACGTCATTGTGCCCAGTATCCAAAAGCTAGATTCCCTCGATAATGTCTTTAAAAACGCTTATAACAATATTGAAATTACCGCTACTAATATTGCCGCAGCGATAAAATTGGGTCAACGCCTAAAACAGTATTTATAGAGCTATATTATAGATGCTTAATTGGTAAGCTCGCTTTTTGTATCATAAAAAATGCCTTTCTCAATAACCAATAGCTTTAATAAAAGCTACTCTGCCAACAACTTCGCCAACAATTCATTTATTTCGACTTTAAATTCTCTGTCTTCGATTTTATTAGCGCTGATTTTAGCGTTTTGTAGACTTTTGATCGCAGCATCGGTTTGGCCCAATTCGATTTGCAGCTCAGCCATAGAAAAAGCGATCGATGCCAAATGGTCTTTTGAATTAATGGCCGCGGCTTTATCTAACGCTTTTTGATAAATAACTAACGCTTCATCCAAATCCTCGGTAAAGTCAGCCAAGGTTTCCCACTGTTCAGGATGGTCTTTATCGCTTTTTTCATTTTCGTTACACAAATCTTTTAGCTGCGCATATAGCGCATCAAAGGTTTTTTGATCGTTCTTACTGTCCGCTTCTAGCAGCTTTTCTGCTAAAACATAGATAGATTTATATATTTTGGTATTAATCATGATGGGTGACCCTTTTGGTTGCACGTCAAATGCGCTAAATGATGTTGATTATAGACTAATTTATATAAATAGCTCATAGAAAAGGGCGTGATAGCAATCACACCCTTTTATTTTATATCGCTTTCAATCTTAGCATCTACGATACACAGTTAGATTCAGTCATTAAACGCTCGTAATTATTCAGCAGCGATAACGGTAATTTCGACCAATAACTCAGGACGAGCCAATGCTGATTCGCCGCATGCACGCGCTGGTGGCTGGACGCCTTCAAACCATTTATCCCACACTTCATTCATTGCGGCAAAGTCTGACATACTTTTTAGCCAGACGGTTGCGGATAGCAGCTTTGATTTGTCACTACCAACTTCTTGCAGTAATTTTTCGACTTTCTCTAAGCACGTTAAGGTTTGAGCTTTTATATCATCTTCGCTATTACCCACTTGACCGGACAGATAAATGGTTTGGTTATGAATCACAGTTTGACTCATACGTTGGTTACTATGCAGCTTTTGCATGGATTATTATCCTTAATTTTTGATGCTCTTAATGTTTCAGTTCTCTTAAACACCTGAACTTTCAAATATATAAACGACTCGATTTTTACTTAGACGTTATTTAGCAAAAATTAGCGAGAAAAACGCTCGGCACTAAAGGGTTTAATATCAACCAATAGCGGTTTTTCGTGAATCATCTCTTCGACGAGACGACCAGTCATCGGCCCCAAAGTGAAACCCTGATGGCTATGACCAAAGGCAAACCATAATTTGTCGTGCTGCGGCGCAGGACCGATGACTGGCTTCATATCCGGCATACAAGGACGTGAGCCCGCCCACGCTTCACTCTCGACGGCATCTTCTAGCGGCAGAATTTTGCGCGCAAGTTTTAATACGGTATTTAATTGACCAAAATTCTTTGGCGCATTCATGGTGGTCATCTCAGCGCCAGTGGTGATGCGGATACCTTGCTGCATCGGACCCATCACAAAACCCTTATCCATATCAAACATACTATGGTTGATGGTGTTTTTTTCCGTGACTTTAAAATGCTGGTGATAGCCGCGCATCGGGAACAGCGGCAAATCATAACCAAGCGGTTTGATTAAATCGTTAGACCAAGGCCCAGCAGCAATGACCAATTTATCACTATAAAAAGTGTCGTTGTCGGTAATAATTTTCCAGCCATCTGCTTCTTGGACGATTTCATTGACACCACTTTCTTTAATGGTACCGCCCATTTCTTGAAAGTTTTTTGCGTATGATTTCACCAATAAGCTCGGATTTGACACTTGCCAAGAGTTTAGCCAATGAATCGCGCCAACGAACTCGTCAAAATTGGCGCTTGGTTCCATCGCTTTTAATTCGTCAAGCGTCAAGACATTGTGCTCAACGCCCTGATCGCGGTCTTTGATTGCAGCATCAATAGCTGCTTTAAACGTCTCTTCAGAGCGATGCAACTGCAACCAGCCTTTACGGCTAATCAAATATTCAGCGCCAGATGCTTCAATCATGGTTTGGTGTTCACTGGTGCAATGCTCAATCAGCGTCTGCCACTCGGCTTCTATTTTTTTGATTGAAGCTGGCGTCGAGTATTTCCAATACTGCAATAATGCTTGATGATAGCGCAAGATTGCCGGAATGCGATAGCGAATATCGGTGCCTTGGTTTGGCAATACACGTATCATTTCAGTCAGCTGGCGCGGAAACGGATGGGTATGAATCGCCTCGCGCTGAATCAGACCGGCATTGCCATATGAAGTCTCAGAGCCCGGTAATTTTCTGTCCAATAGTAAAACTTTGGCGTTATTTTTTTGTAGATGCCAAGCCGCTGAGGTGCCGACCATACCTGCACCGATAACGATCACTTCGTAGCGCATAACACGTCCTTTTTTTAAAGTCTTAATACAGAATAACAAAGTAGAGAAATAACAGATAAGGGAGTAATAGTAACGCATTGCGCGCAAGATTAAACCCTTATGATATAAATATTTTTGCTATTCAATACTTTTAGTTATGCGTTTAAATGAAAGCTATTTTTGATAGGAATAATGTAAAAATAATTAAGAAAATAGGTCTATTTTGGCTAATTAAAGTGCAAGAAATAAACCAATCACCACCAAATCGGATCTTCATTCGCTAGCGTCTCTAAAAGATTCTTGCCAGTCTCGACCGTCAGCTTATCGGCAGGCAACTCAGCGATGAACCGTGACGGCTTATCAAAGTAACCTGAATAGCTTGAGAAATACTCGGGCGCGGTTAAAAACAATCTGCTCTTAGCACGGCTACAAGCAACATAAAACAGCTTACGCTCTTCTTCCAACTCTTCAAAATCACTGAGCGAGCGATAATGCGGCGTCATACCATCGACGAGAGAATTGACAAACACCACTGGCCATTCAAGCCCCTTAGCACTATGAATGGTCGAGATGATGACTTTATTATTACTATCTTCGTCTTTTTCAGGCTCGCTTGCGGTAGCAACTGAATCATTAGGCGGATCAAGGGCAAGATTTTCTAAGAACTTATCGAGACTGTCATACTCTGTCGCTAGGTTTTTGAGCACGCGAAAGTCTTCGCTACGTTCACGCCAATTCTCTTCAATCGTTTTTAGCAGAGGAATATAAAACTCTAAAATTAGCTCAATCACTATTTCCACTGACTCTGCCTGACTGGCTTTGGTTAAAGTCGTATGCAATGACTTAAGCTGGGGGCTTTTCTTTGCAAATGATGGTGCTAATAGCGGCTCGAAAGTGTTGTTAACGTTACTATTAACATCGCTATTAACATCGCTATTCACATTATTATTCACATTGCTATCGGCATTAATCGCTTGGGTTAAGCGCGTCGCCGTCACTGCCCCTACCCCTTTAAACAAGGTTAAGATACGGTGCCATGCAATGGTGTCATTCGGGTTATAAAGTATTTTAACAAAGGCTAAAACGTCCTTGATATGACGCCGCTCAATAAAGCGAATGCCGCCCACGACGATAAAGGGAATATTGCGTTCCATAAATTCAAGCTGAACGTAGTTGGATTGAAAAGACGTGCGGCACAAGACGGCAAAATCCTGATAATCGTAATCTGGTTTTAATTCGATAATTTTGTCAGCAATATATTTTGCTTCTTTTGTTTCATCACTTAAACGACGAAATATTGGCTTGATGCCTTCTATAGATGCGCCCGAGTACAATTGCTTTTGATAGCCCAACGTAATTTGCGCCGATAAAGCATTGATATAATCAAGCACCGCTGGCGTACTGCGATAATTTTGCTCTAATTTAATCAGTTTTGCTTCGGGGTAGCTTTCGCCAAATAATAAGATATTTTCATAATTGGCACCGCGAAAAGCATAGATGCTTTGGTTGTCATCACCAACGACCATCAGCGATACCGACGCCGGCGCACAAATGAGGTCAATCAGCTCTTTTTGCGGAATATTGGTGTCTTGATATTCATCGACCATGACATAACGATAGTGCTGTTGTAATAGCTTTCGAAAGGTATCATTGTGCTTTAGATGGCGCACCACTTGGCTGATGATGTCATCAAAATCATATAAATGATTGGCGCGCTTATATTCATGAAAGTCGATCGCCAATTGCTCAATAACTGGAATATGCACAGCGATATCAGGATAACTGCTTTCGATTAAGTCGCGAATATGAATGCGCCGATTTCTAGAAGTTGAAAAGATATTTTGCAAGGTTTTTTTGCGCGGAAACGCCTGATTGGTTATTTTGGTTGGATACTTTTTTTCTTTATTAATCAAATCAATCGCATCTTCACTATCGCCGGTATCTAAAATCGTAAAGCGCGGATTGATACCAAGTAGCCCAGAATATTGGCGCAATAACATATTGCAAAATGAGTGAAAAGTGCCGCTGGTGATATCGTTTAGCGCTTTGCTATTTATGTGGTCATTGTCCGAAAGACGGCTAGCCAGTAACGTTCTAGCACGACTTTTGATTTCATTGGCCGCTTTTCGGGTAAAGGTTAATAGCAAAATCTCTTTTGGCGCGACGCCATTTTCTATCAAATAGCTGGTTCTATAAGTCAAGGTTTTGGTTTTACCAGAGCCTGCACCGGCGATGACCAATACTTTGCCCTCAATAGTCGTGGCAGCCAACAACTGGTTAGGGTTCAGCTCACGAGCGTAATCCACTTGTAACCCTAAATGACTGGCAAGCCGTTGCTCTAATATTTCAGCATCCGCATTTATCAAGTTGGCCTCGAGCTTTTTAATCGCCTGCTCAAGCCGCGTCAGCTTGGGTTTCATGTCAACGAAATTTTGCGGATAATTATAATGGTGGGTAGCAAAAATGGTGGTCATTATTAACAATTGCCTTTGGTGTGGTTTATCGTGCTGGCTATTGATGACAGCGCAGCAGCATGCATCATCATTTATAGGTAGTAGTTTATCATAATAGACAGGGCGCTGAAGGTCATTGATAACGAACACTCATATGATACGATGATATTAAAGGATGGTATTAAACCGCGGTATTAAACAGATTACTAAGTATTGTGATTGAGCGTAAAAATTAAAATAGCAAGCACAACAACCTCACCCATTTTGGCTGAAATTTGCTACAATATGCCCAATTTTGCGTTCCTATTTTACCAAGCTTTATACTGACTAAATACCAAGTCTGTTATTGCCTGATTTTATTAATATATTGAGAGCATGTTATGGGTTTTAATTGCGGCATCGTCGGTCTACCAAACGTGGGTAAATCCACCCTGTTTAACGCCTTGACCAAAGCGGGTATCGCCGCTGAAAACTTCCCTTTTTGTACCAAAGATCCCAATACCGGTATTGTTCCTGTGCCAGATCCACGCCTAAAAAAATTGGCTGATATCGTCAAGCCCGAGCGCGTATTGCCGACAACGATGGAATTCGTCGACATCGCAGGTTTGGTCGCTGGCGCCTCAAAAGGTGAAGGTATGGGCAATCAGTTCTTGGCTAATATCCGCGAGACCGATGCGATTGCTCACGTGGTACGTTGCTTTGATGATGACAACGTCGTCCACGTTGACGGCCGCGTCAGCCCTATCGACGACATCGAAACCATCAATACCGAATTGGCATTGGCCGATTTAGAAGCCGTTGAGCGAGCTATTACTAACTTAAGCAAAAAAGCCAAAGGTGGCGACAAAGATGCGACGGCCATGCTCGATGTGTTCAAAAAAATCGAGCCATTATTAGCAGAAGGCAAAGCCGCCCGCGGTGCTAACCTAGACAAAGAAGAGCAAAAACTGATCAGAAGTTATGGTCTGATTACCTTAAAGCCAACGATGTATATCGCTAACGTGAGCGAGGATGGCTTTGAGAATAATCCATATCTAGATGCAGTGCGTAACTATGCCACTGGCGAAGATTCTATTGTCATTGCCCTATGCAATCAAATCGAATCTGAAATTGCTCAGCTTGATGAAGATGACAAAAAAGACTTCCTAGCTGAAATGGATATGGAAGAAGCTGGTCTTGATCAAGTGATTCGCGGCGGTTATGATTTGCTTGATATGCAAACGTATTTTACGGCAGGCGTCAAAGAAGTCCGCGCTTGGACAGTCGCTGTTGGCGCAACCGCTCCTGAAGCTGCTGGTGTGATTCATACCGACTTTGAACGGGGTTTTATCCGCGCTGAAGTCATTGCGTATGACGACTTTATTGAGTATGGCGGCGAAAAAGGTGCAGCAGCAGCCGGCAAATCACGTTTAGAAGGTAAAACCTACATTGTGCAAGATGGCGATGTGATGCATTTCCGTTTTAACGTTTAACGTTCAACGTTCAACGTTTAATATTTACAAGTACAAGCGGATTGAGTGTTTACACAGTCTTAGTAGAGAACAACCAAAAGCCAGCTTCAACGCTGGCTTTTTTTATTATAATAAAGGGAATAACGTTAAAGTAATTAACCTCTCTAAAAGCAAAAATAAAATACAATGATAAAAATAACGGACGATAAATGATGACTGCTTATGTTAATCAAACCACGAATTCTAGCGACCATTGGGCAAAATTATTTAGTGCTCAGCGTTTAGGCAGTCATAAAAAAGCCCCTGCCGAGGACAGCGCACGCTCCTCCTTTCATAAAGATTACGACAGACTGGTATTTTCACATTCCTTTCGTCAGCTGAATCAAAAGACCCAAGTTCATCCGTTGACCAACCAGCTTGGTATTCATACGCGCTTAACACATTCGCTAGAAGTTTCTTGTATTGGTCGCTCTTTGGGTATCATGGCAGCAGAGAAGCTGCATGATAAGTTGGGCGGCGGCTTACCGAACGGTGTCGCGCCCGCTGATGTCGGCGTCATTATCCAAGCAGCTTGCCTTGCCCATGATATTGGCAATCCACCGTTTGGTCATGCCGGAGAGTACGCCATTCGTGATTGGTTTATGCATCCTGACCGTAAGCAAGTCTTGCAAAATCTGAATAATAACGAGCAATTAGATTTACTGGCTTATGAAGGCAATGCACAAGGATTTCGTATATTAACCCGAAATGAGCACCACCCTGATTTAGGTGGTATGCGCTTAACCTGCGCTACTTTAGGCGCGTTTATGAAATACCCTTGGCTTGCCACTCATAGCAATCCCGTTTATCAAGACAACTCTATTGATCAAAACAACCGCATTTACCAAGGCAATCACACCACTAACATGCAAAAATTTGGCTGCTTTTATAGTGAGGCAGCGCAGTTAGAGGAGCTGGCAGCAACGTTAAACTTGCCATATTCAAAGCAGCACGATGGCTTTGCTCGTCATCCGCTAGCCTATTTATTAGAAGCGGCAGACGATATTTGCTATGCGCTGATAGATTTGGAGGATGGCATCAATTTGAATATGCTAAGCTATGCAGAGGTTGCGGCGATTTTTTATGAGCTGATTGGTGAGCGCCCTGATACGCTTGCTCTACCCACCCAAGTGTCAGTCAGACAGCATTTGGCATCGCTGCGGGCACGGGCAATGATGCGTTTGGTCAATGCCGTCACCGATGCCTTTGTAGCCAATAGTGATACTATGTTGGCGGGGACGCTACAAGGCAGCTTGTTTGCGCACTGTGAGCCGAGCGTACAAAGTGGCATCAACCAAGCTAAGCAATTGGCACGCGAAAAGATATTTAATCACCCAAGTAAAGTGCGCATGGAGCTGATGGCCAATCAATGCTTGCAGCGCCTGCTCGATGCTTTTATGCCACTCGCCTGGATAAAAGAGGCAAATAAAACCAATGCGCCGATAAGCCAAATATCCTTTGAGCAGCAGCGTTTGCTAAAATTACTCCAGCCGCATCTCGATGAACATCGCCGGACTCTAGCAGATAATACCTATGATAATATGCTTAATGTATTAGATTTTATCACTGGTATGAATGACCATGAAGCCTATCGACTGGCGCAAGAGCTACAAGGGCATTGGGGCACCATTGTTTAAACAACATGTTTAAGCATCTCGTTTAAAAAGAAGTCTAGAATTAATTTAAAACCAAGCTTAAAATTCAGTCTAAAACCAATTCTAAAAACTGGACAATCAACGATAACCGTCTATTTCATTCGTATTTTCGCAATGAAATGAGTATGATAGACATCTATCAGGTAATTTTGAAATATTATGAGTAGTCGCGAACAAAAGAAACTTCAAACACGGCACGCTTTTTTTAATGCGGTGCTCGATTTGTGTATGACAGGTCAGTCTTTTAGCTCAATCAGTCTCAGACAGGTCACGCGCGAGGTTGGTGTGGTGCCGACGGCGTTTTATCGCCATTTTGATGACATGGAGTCGCTTGGTCGCGCCTTAGTCATCGAAGAGTTGGGCGGTACGATGGCAACGTTAAGTGAAAACTTGCAAATTGGGCGCAAACGTAGCTTTGAGCGCCAAATCGCTAAAAGTATTCAGATGTTTTTATATATGGTCAGCGAGCAACCTTGCTACTGGCAGTTCTTAGTCAGTGAGCGTTATGGCGGCTCAGAAGCGGTACGCAAAGCCATCAATGAGCTGATTAAAAAACACGGTCAAAGCCTAGCAGAAGACTTAGCGCTACAGCCGGCGTTTACCCACATCAATACTTATGATCGTAGACTGTTGGCAGAAGCTGGGGTCAATATGTTTTTTTCTTGGATTATTGACTGGCTCGAGCTGACCTATACCGAAGACCATGATGATGAGGTCGACTTGGCAGAGATAGAAAAGAAAAAACAACTGATGCTGCATAATTGCACGCGCCAAGCACAAATGCTGTTTTATGGTGCTTATAATTGGAAATCTACCGAAGAAACCCGTTTAAATGATTAATTAGACTTAATTTTTGCATGCTATTTATTACTAATTATCTATAACCATTAGAAAATTGGCCTAAAAGCCCAAAGTCGTTGCGTTAGCACACGCACCTCTTTGGGCTTTTTATTATCAGAATTTTGAACGTTTTTAGCATTAACATCAGCGTTATTAGCATCATTGCTATTTTCATTACTGTTATTATTACTGCTATTTTCTTTTTCACTATCAGCAGCCGTTTTGCTAATAATAACGGTCGCAAAGCGTTGTCTTGCCTGACCAACCGTCGCATTATCAGAGGCGGTAATAAGTGCCATAAAGGCTTGGCTATCAACCGCTAGTAATGGCGTCAAGGCTTTGCGCGGCTCTGCTTTTACACTACTTAATACGGGCAGTTGCCAAACATCATCGACAGAGCTAAAGGCTTGTTTTGCTCGCAACTCAACGATACTCTGCATTTGCTGGCTGCTCGCACCTTCTACCAAGGCAGCAAGCAAAACGGGACTGGCGGTATTAATATTAATGGGTAAATAATATGGTACCGCCGTAATATAGGGACGCAGTGTCGCCAATACTTGCGCATCAACGCCCTTTACTTCTGCTAATTGATCGATACTAAGCAACGCTTGGTTGGGTAAAGCTGTATCCGCTCCGCGATTGGACTGCTGAGCATATACTACATTTTCATCACCGCCATCTTGGTAGACTTCGCTGTCGGCATCTTGATAATCAAGTACCGCAACGGCGATATCAGGCTCTAAATTTAGCTGTGTAAGCAGCCTTTGAAAAACGGCCAAGGCAGCATTATCAACGGCGCCATTGTGATATAAATTATTAATATTAAAACGACTGCCCTCATCGCGTAATTCGATGCCGATGCTATGTCCGCCTAGCGTATAAGGCGGTATTGGCTGCGCCCAAATATCCTGCTCGCTATCGGTATCATTTAATTTAGCATCAGCACGAATCAAGGTAACGGCCAATTGCTGACCTGCATTAATATCTTGTAAGAGCTGGTTTTGGTCAAACAATAAGCCGCTACGCCGAATAGCAATCTTTTGGCTGGCAAGCATTGCCCCTGCAACCACAGTAATACTAACCACCAATAATAAAATAGTCAGCAGCGCGACGCCACGTTGCGAATCGGCTTTCATAGAGATTGTAGGCATCGTTGGCCTTATTCGTGGCTTATTTGGCATAAATAGCCTCTATCATTGACCAAATGGGGCATTTTCAGTAGCGTTGCCTGATTTATTGTTTTCTACATTGCCATTGGCTGCATTATCGTTATTGGTGCCGTTATTATTTTTATCACCGCTATTAGCATTAGGATTGTTAGGCGTGTTTTTGTGACTGGTATTTGTACTGATATTTGGTATTGGCTGCGGCGTCAGTGCCCATTGCCAAGTGATCGGCATATCCTGATACGTAAAGTTAAGCGCAATCCCTTTTGGTAACAGTATAGTCTCAGACGTTTTATTGGCTGAATTCGCCAACTGCCCTGATACGGTATTATTACTGGTACTGTTATTGCTGCTGCTATCTTTATTGGGAAATTTGGCGCTTAATTCAGGTAAATAAGCTTGCCAGCGCCCTGCCGTGACGCCTTCAAGCAATACACTATCTAGGCTAATGCTGTCACTGCCACCAGCAAGACTGTTATATTGACGGCGAATTAAGCGCTCATCGGCAAAAATGTATTCGATATGCTGCACACTTGCGCTGCTTTGATAACGTGGGTCGGGGTCGGCAAAACGCATAAAGCTGATACGTTCAGCATCTAGACTCATAAAAGGTTCGGGCGCTGGTGCGTTTTCTTGATTGCTATTATTAGTATTATTCGTTGCGGCGTTATTGGACGAGGCGTTATTAATTGAAGAATTAGCACCCTGCGTATCCACTGCCTGATAAGGAATCATTTGGTTCATATCTTGCTGTAATTGCAAATAGGCATATTGCAAAACTGCTAAATTATCCGCATGAAATTGCGCCCGTTCACGCGCACGGTTAACGCCATCAAATACTTTCCAGCCAGCCACCGCTAACATGGCAAATATCGCCATCGCCACCATCAGCTCAAGCAAAGTAAATCCATGATTTGATTTCATGGATTGCCTCTATCTGGCGTTAGACCGCTCAAATCCAAACTACCAACCTCCTGCTCAGCGTTACTTAACATCACGTTGATATCCGTCACTGCGCTGCGTGCCTGTCCATCTATAATGGGCGCAACAGCGATATTTACCTGCTTTAATGCAGGTGTGATGGCGTCCGTGGCGGTCATTGTCACTTGCCAATCACGACCTTGGGTATTGATAGTTTGGGTTTTATTGGCCGTCAGCCACGTATCTTGAATACGCAAATCTGCTGCCGCGTTTTGTGCGACAAACTGCGCCAGCGTACGAGTACGTAAAACATCAACTGAGCTTAAATACGCACTACTCGCACGGCTCGCGGCAACGGCAACGACGGCTAGAATCGCTAAAGCAACCATGACCTCAATCAGGGTAAATCCGCGCTCATATTTTGATAGAGCGGGCTTTAGGTTTGTATAGGTATGTTCGGCCTTATTATTATCTATCATAAGTTAGCGCCCTTGCCCTATCGACATACTACCATCGGGCATAATTGTAATCACCTCGCCCACCAAACGCGAATTATGACGCACCTCTATTGTTACCGGTGTGGCCTGACCTGTGCCAAACCATAGTACTTGCGGTACATTTTGCTCGGTAAACCACGGCTGCAGCGCTTGCGTTTGTTCTGCGTTTGACTGACTACTCGCATCCAAGCTTTGCACGCTTAAGCTCACACCCATAGGCAAGGCAGGCAGACTAACTTCTGGCTCAATCTCCCAACTTGGTGTGGGCACTTTATCTGTAGCAGCTGATATATTCGTCAAATCTGCTGACAGCTCCATGGCGTTCTTAGGCGTACTATCGCCTCTAGAAGACGTAGAATCTTGAGTTTGATAAGCAATATACGGATTTGATAGCGTGACAATGACAGGCGTCATTTGACCTTGTTTATCGGATTGTAAGCTTAGACCCATAGGCGCCATACGCTCAGCCGATAAAAGTCGTACATAGCTCAGAGAATCTGTTAAATGCTCATAAAAGGCGCGGTTTTTGCGTGACTCACTGCTACCGACCGACAAGCTCATCATGCCAGCAAATATAGATAAAATAACGACCACCACTACTATTTCTACAAGGGTAAAGCCCGCTTGCCCGATACGGATGTGCGCGTGAGAGACTGTGATTGAAGATATAGAGGAAGTCGGTTTTGACATACAGAAGTCATCTAGAATGGCGTCACCTTATTAAAAATAACGCTATATTGAATGGTATACAAACGACGAAAGACATGACGAGTTATAAAAACTATGACTTCGTACACATGTTAAAAGATAAATTTAACGTGTTGCCATACAGAAGATAACAACACGGACCGTTATAAAATAATAGTTGACTGCGTTTAAAATAGAATAAAAAGCTAGTAATTGGTATTACGGTGCTCTTCTGATTCAGTATCGATTTGCTCTACCAATTCTTGCATATCTTCATCCATGACTTCATCATCGGCCGCTGGATAATGGCTTGGCAACTCAAGCATTTGCTGCACAAAAGCATAACGCAAGGTATCACGGCATCCTAAATAGCGCTGATAAAAGCTTGAGTTTAATAATCCTGCGCCGCCCTGACCCATCGCCCAAATCGAGGACAAATAATCGCGCGTACTTAGACTACTGTGCTGCTCTTGAAGATACGCGCTGATAATATCAATCAAACGTTTCATGCGCTGACGGCGTATATCATAAAGCTCACCGAACAGGCGATTCAGACCCGTCACCGATGCCGCCAAACGCTCTTCGATTTGGTTAAGGAGCATGGCTTTTTGCGGATTAAATAGTTGCTGGAAAATCATCCGCGCGACGCCTGCCGATGGACAGTCATCAATACGATTGATCTCAAACAATTGCTCTTCATAACGGATAATAATACGCAGGTAGAGCTCATCTTTACTGGAGAAATGCTTATATAAGGTGCCTTTAGCCAAATCAAGCTGGTCTGCCAAACTGTCCAAAGTGATATCACCATCGCCTGACTCAAGTAGCAATTGCTCCGCCATCGCTAAGATATTCTCTTCTCGTGCCTTGAACTGGTGCTGACGACTCATAATTTCTCCTAAAAACTGACAATATCATGCATACCACCGTCCCTTTTGTCAGTGTATTGGCAGTACGCTTATAAATTTTATAACGGCTACGCCAATACCATCAAAGGCAATATGCTTATGTTTGCTAAATAGTCATTGATAATCATAGGGTTAAGTTCAGCATCAAAAACACATTCAACACAGAACTACAAGACAAGCCTATAAATGACTGATTGGTCATAGCATAACCATTTTAGTGATACTGTGCCAGTAAATTTTCAAAGTTTTTTGCAGTCAATGCGCCGACTTCCTCGCCACTACAGCCATATAGTTGGGCAAGATAGCTTGCCACATATGGCACGTATGCCGGCTCATTAGGTCGGCCACGTTTAGGAACTGGTGCTAAATACGGGCTATCGGTTTCGATAAGTATTCTGTCTTTGGGCATATTTTTTGCGGCATCTTGAATCATTTGCGCACTTTTAAAACTGACGATACCTGAGAATGAAATATAAAACCCTAAGTCTAATGCGCGTTTTGCGGTTTCCCAGTCTTCAGTAAAGCAATGGATAATACCGTGTTCAGCGCCTTCTGCTTTTAGGATATCAAGCGTATCTTCTTTGGCGTCACGCATATGCACGACAAGCGGTTTCTTTAGCTGTTGGCTGGCATGGATATGACGCGCAAGGCTGGCTTGTTGCTCTTTTTTATTTTCCGTCGACCAGTAATAGTCCAGCCCCGTCTCCCCTATCGCCCACACGTGCTCAGCATCAGCCGTTTCTATCAAGCGCTCAACTGTCGCTGACTGCAATACGTTAATATCTTCACAAGGATGAATACCGACGCTCATACCAAGATTTAGCGCCTCGTCATTATAAGTGCTGACAATATTGGCAATCTCATCGTATTCAGCAAAATCACACATAATTGCCATCGCACGATTAACATTCGCCTCTTTCATCGCCGCAATCGCGCCGGACAATTGACCATCATACTTGGTTAAATCCAAACGGTTTAGATGGCAATGCGTATCTGTAAACATAAACAATCTCGTTAATAAAAATCAATAAATAGAATTATCTTAAAATATGGATTTGGTAATAGTAATAGTATTAATTGCTCTGATAAGCCGGCTTTTCAAGTCGTGTTTAACAAACGTCTATATAAAGGCTTTTTTATCAGAGCATTTTTTTAAAGAATAGTTTTTTTGAATGAGGCGTATTTTAGAGACGTCCTTTAATGCAGCGGCACCACACGCATCACCTCTTCTATGGTCGTTAACCCTTCGCTAATACGCTTTGCTCCCGATAAACGTAGCGGCTGCACGCCTTCGCGGTACGCTTACTGCTTCAACGTATCCAAATTGGCATCGGCTGCGACCAATTTTTTTAGCTCATTGGATAACGGCATAATCTCGTACAGACCAACGCGACCTTGATAACCCGTATGGCGACAGTGCTCACAGCCCTGCGCCTTATAAACTTGCGCAGGCACTGGGGCGCGCCAAGGTTGCACCAATTCTTGCCATTGGATAGCAATCTCGCTATCTGTGCTTACATCAACGGCTTGCTTACAATGCGGGCATAACGTCCGTAATAAGCGCTGTGCCATTACCCCCAATATCGTTGCTGAGGTTAAAAATGGCTGAATACCCAAATCATGTAAACGGGTAATAGAGCTTGGTGCGTCGTTGGTATGCAACGTTGATAGCACTAAATACCCCGTCAAAGACGCTTGCACTGCCATATTGGCAGTCTCAGCATCGCGAATTTCACCGACCATAATAATGTCTGGGTCTTGGCGCATCAAAGAACGAATACTATCGGCAAAATGCAAATCAACCCCAGGATTGACCTGCATTTGATTAAAAGCGGGCTCAATCATCTCAATAGGATCTTCAATGGTACAGACATTGACCTGCTCGGTAGCGAGCTGCTTAAGCGTACTATATAAAGTGGTGGTTTTACCAGAACCCGTCGGACCCGTCACCAAGATAATCCCATTAGGATGGGCGGTCAGCTCATGCCACGTTTCAAGCTGCTTATCCGACAGGCCAAGCTGGGCAAACGAGCGCACCAGCACTTCTGGATCAAATACCCGCATGACAAGCTTTTCACCAAAAGCAGTCGGCATGGTAGAGAGACGAAGCTCGGTCTCTAAGCCTTTGGGTGTACGGGTTTTTAGGCGTCCATCTTGCGGCTTGCGCTTTTCTGCGACATTGAGCCGTCCCAAAATTTTGATACGGGCGGTCACCGCCACTATAATGGCAAGCGGCATCTCATAGACACTATGCAGCACCCCATCGATACGAAAGCGCACCTTGCCTGTTTCGCGGCGTGGCTCTAGATGAATATCACTGGCACGCTGCTCAAAAGCATATTGCAATAGCCAATCGACCACTTTGACAATATGTTGGTCATTGGCATCGGGATTGGCATTATCGCCGAGCTGCAACAAAGCTTCGACGTTGGTGACGTCCGCTGCCGCGCGCTTATGTAGGGAGTTTGCGCCCGCAATCGCTTGCGTGACTTGATAAAACTCTTGGCGATAGCGATTGATTTGTTCAGGATTGATAAAGACCGTGCGATAGCTTTTTGATTTAATAAGCTTTTCAATATTGCCATGCCAGTCGGTATAAAATGGCTGGTCAGTACCAATAACCACTTCATCAAGCGTCACTTCAATCGGTAAAATGTGCTGCGAGCGCGCATATTCAAACGACATCAGCTGCGTTACCGCCGGTACATCGACCTTTAACGGGTCAATACGCACCAGCGGCATATCTGCTTTGGCAGCCAGCCACTGATTGAGCCACGCCAGCGTCAATTTATTCTCAGAATTATTATTAAGCGCGTGACCATTTGGCAGCCCAAACTCGCTAATCGTAATCAGCGGATGCTGTACCTTGTTACGGCGACTGGTAATGACAAGGTTATAGCCGCGTTGATCAATCACCCCATCTGCCAACAACTCGTCTAGGCACCAACGCAAATCAATCACGATCGAATATTTTTGAGCAGACATAGTTATCTTCTTTTATAGTTTTATTCTTATAAGATTTAGAGCATTTAGTCGGCAGCGATGTTTACTTTCATTATACTGTGACAATATTCATTATCTGCAATTCACCTGAGTCCAGAAACTGGAAACTGACATCAACCGATTTATAGCGCATAACAAATGACGACTCTGTCTCTGTACGTCGATAAGCAGGGCGCGGGTCTTGCGCTATCAAGGCTTTAATCGTATCGAGATCAGACATCAACAACTGTTTTTGGGTATTATAAATGACCGCTTTAACCGTTAACTTCTCATCTTTAGCGTTTTTTTCTACACCATTGGCAAACCTTTGAATGGCGATAATTTGCCCAAACTGCTCATAAGCCGATTCGGTAATCGTCACGTCCAACAAGTGCGGTGCCGAAGGCGCAAATCCGCTTTGAGCATCAGGCAAGGCATCACTATAAGCCACGTAAGGCTTGATATCGATAATCGGCGTCCCATCTATCATATCAGCCCCGCTAATAATAAGTAACACCCGTCCTTCGACAATCTCGATGCGCTTTAGTTTGACCACAGACAACCCTAGCGCAGATGGACGATACATACTGCGGCTGGCAAATACACCTGTTTTTTGATTGCCACCCAAACGCGGCGGACGCACCTGAGGACGAAAACTACTATCATTTTTGTCTTGCTGCTTATTATTGAGTGAATGCTTGTGTTTATCCAATTTGTCTTTATATAAATAGTTATGATGAAACTGCCAACTGATCCAAATATGGCTAAAATCTTCCAGTCCGGCAAATGCCGCTGGCGTATCATACGGCGCGAGCATTTCAATCACACTAGTCATAACCACAAGATTTGGCTGCCTCGGTGCGCCAAACTTTTGTGACAGCGGCGCACGGTGGTAACCAATAATGGGCGATATATGATAGTTAATAGCGGCGGAAGTCTGACAAGTCATAAATCAAATCCCAAAAGTAAATAGCTGATAATACATGGCATGCGGCAATGATAGAAAATTATTCGCTAACGATATTCCATTTTATCATGGTACAGACAGGCAGCTAGGCGGATTTTTATTTTAAAGTTTGTTATGATGAGCGAGAAATTTATTGAGAATGGCTTGCATTCATAAAGGGCAGGTTTATAAAGTACAAGCAGCAAAGTTTACTTTTACGGGCAGCGCTGTTGTTTGCTAGAATCTGACGCCTTATAAAACCTGATAATAATGTTAAAATAACGGTTTTTTATCCGTGTCATTTGCTTAACATGTCATTTGCTTATTAGCCTGAACTGATAATTGATAAGCGCTTAATCTTATTCACACTTTTTATTACTTTAAAAATTTTTGTTTACCACCATTTTTAATGGGCGAATACACATTACCACTTACTAACGAGGGCTTTATGTCAAAACTCCGCACCGAAACGGTCACTGAGGTTCATCACTGGAATGACTCTCTATTTAGCATCAAAACCACGCGCGACGATGGCTTACGCTTCCGTAATGGCGAGTTTGCGATGATTGGTATCGTTGTCGATGGTAGACCGCTATTGCGCGCTTACTCGATTGCCAGCCCCAACTACGAAGAGCATTTGGAGTTTTTCTCTATTAAAGTTCAAGACGGTCCGCTAACCTCGCGCTTGCAGCATATCAAAGTGGGCGATGAGTTATTGGTCAGCAAAAAACCAACGGGTACTTTGGTACTAGACGATTTATTACCGGGTAAGCATTTATATATGCTATCAACCGGCACGGGACTTGCACCCTTTTTAGCCTTATCACGCGATCCTGAAGTCTATGAGCGTTTTGACAAAATCATTTTGGTACACGGCGTGCGTCAGGTGAAGGATTTGGCTTATCGTGAAATGTTTGAAGAAGAGCTGCCAAACGATGAAATCTTTGGTGAAGAGTTCCGCGAGAAGTTTATCTACTACCCAACTGTTACCCGCGAAGAGTTTAGAAATACTGGGCGTATCACTGATCTGATGAAATCAGGCAAATTCTTCGAAGATATTGGTCTACCGCCAATGAATAAAGACGATGACCGCGTACTTATCTGCGGTAGTATGCCATTTAATGCGGATATCTCTGCAATTTTAGACGACTTTGGTCTTACTGTTTCTCCACGTATGGGTGTGCAAGCGGATTATGCCGTTGAACGCGCCTTCGTTGGTTAAAAATAAAATTTTATCGTAAATAGTATAAATAATTCTTGACGGCTAAAAATAGCCTGCTATAATACGCAGCCTATACAGAGTTAACCCTGTAGCCCAATTCGATAATGTTTGCAGTATATAAACTTTATCACCTAACACGCCGGTGTGATGGAATTGGTAGACATGACGGATTCAAAATCCGTTGCCTTTAAAAGCGTGTCGGTTCAAGTCCGACCACCGGTACCATATACGAAACCCTCGTAATCTATCGATTACGAGGGTTTTTTATGGCTTACTGTTTAAAGTTAGTTGTCCTATCAAAAAAAGACCACGCTAATTGGCTTAGCGTGGTCTTATCTCAACTCCACAGCATACACCTACTCGGCTGCATCCAATAGCTTATTAACCGCTTCTGCCATGTCATCATCTATGATGTTATCTTCTATATAGTCCACGAGCTGATGAATAGTAGTCAGATCCATTTCTCGAATACCCAAACTTGCCAGTTGCTCATTAATAGACGCCAAGCTCTCAGTATCTTCAGGATTATCTAATAACTGCTCATCAAAGCTATCACTGACAAACCAATACATTTTCTCTAACACGCTCTCTCTTCTCGTCAAGGTAGAATAATTATCGCCATGGATAAACAAATTAAAATGATAAGGTATTTCCACCTCATTGATAAAAAAAGTACGCTTACACTCTAGGGTATAGGCTTGTACTTGTTTCTCTTCAGCGCCTTCTTCATCACTTATATCTTCTGCAATCTCTTCTTTTACCAAGCCTTCTAATATTTCATAACGCCCAACTTTGACTTTGTGATTATAAATAATACAAGCGTCCGCAATCGCATCAAAAATCACCGCACTGACATCTAAGGTATGGTCGTCGATATCATAAAAGGCTTTTAAAAAAGGTAAGAACTCTGTGAGCTTGTCTTCTGGCACTTCAGTCAGAAACTGCTGCTCGTAAATGGTAATCATATCTTCAGGTGAATAGGTATTGGCGGTATTGGTCTCATTTCTGCCCGTAGGTTGCAAGGGTATCAGGTTATATGGATTATTATGGGTCATGCAGGACTGCCTTTTTATTGAAGTAAGCGAAAATCTATGTCCTCTATTATCTCTTATTCAGCCACTTTTAGATATATGGTTTAGGCGTTCAAATTAACCAAAAAAAACCACTCTAAGTTGCTTAGAGTGGTTTTTATGCAACCAATACTATCTCAGTTTATTTTCAGGTGGTGTTCTAAAAAGTATGCCGGCATCAGACGTAACCATAATTGATGTAAAAGAACACCATATCAAACACTTTGAAGTGATTATCGAGCTTCTTAGAGAAACAACAGGTCTTTCGAACGGCTCGTCGCAATCGGTGTCTAAGGCGACAGTTATTACCTTCTATGCCTACCGTATGAGATTTGCCAACTCGTTTGTGGTCAAATTTAAAGGCGGTTATAAAACTGTCCCAGTTATCCATACTGATAGAGCCATAGCTGACTTTCAGCTGCTTGAGACGAGCTCTTAGCTTCTTAGCTGTTTTCAGGTCACGTTTGCCCCAGACATAAGCAACAATCTCATTAGTAGCGCGGTCATAAGCATAAATAAGCCAAACTTTACGCTTCTTGCGATATACGTAAGTCCAGAACTCATCAACCTCTAAGCGTTCATAATAGCGCTTTTTAGGTGTAATCTTATAGACCGATGAGCCTATGGTGCTAAGGACTTTACCAATACTAATAGAGGCTATAAGGGCTATGTCTCTGACGCCGCAACCTCTAACCGTCATTAGCCGTATGATGTCTTCTATTTTAGAGTGACAGCCATGATAAGTTAAGGCATGGTCGCCAATAAACTGACGTTTGCAGTCCTTACATTGATAATTCTGCTTGCCATAGCTTTTTTTGCCATTTTTCTTTAGACTATTACTGTGACAGTCGGGGCAACTGATATCTATTTGTGTCTTCATAACCTCAAATATATCATCTTGCTCTGGCTGTCACTCCTCCTTTTATTTCCTCAGCATACTTTCTGATACACCACCTATTTTCAAAATGAATGTTCGCTAATTGGCCATTTGTACTTTTGGTTGCTTACGAATGCTAGAGCCATCTTTACAACTGATGGTGATACCTGTGAATCCAAACAGTATCGTAAGCAGCAGCGATAAATAACAGAAAAAGGCATAAGGCAAATATTCAAGTACCGGAACACCTAACGCTTGGCTGATAAATACCCCGCACACGCTCCACGGTACTAATGGATTGATAACCGTGCCCGCGTCTTCGATGGTACGCGATAGGTTTTTGGGGTGTAAATTCAAACGCTCAAAGGTCGGACGAAACGCAGTTCCTGATAATAAGATACTCAAATATTGCTCACCGATCAGCACGTTGATGCTTAAAGCCGCCATTGCCGCGGCAAAGATAGCACGTCCTGAGCTTGTCAGCATATTTCGAATACCTAACAATAACGCTGGTAAGATACCCAAAGCACGTAATAAACCGCCCAAACTTAACGCCAGTATCACAATAGTCTGAGTAAAGAACATACTTTGCATACCGCCACGTGAGATCATACCCGCCACTTCACCCAGCTCTAAATTTTCGGCGGGCGTATAACCAGCAAATAGATAACCGCCGAGCTGCCCAATACTTGGCGTGCTGTGCAGATAAGTAAGCACTAAAGCGGTCGCAATCGTGCAAATGATGGTATAGATGGCATTGACTCGGCATAGTGCTAATACCACTAGCACGACAAATGGCAGCACGGCATAACCATGGACTAAGCCGCTATCAACCAATTGCGATTGCAGTAAAGTCACTTGACCCAAATCACCCGTACCCGTCTGGCTAGAGAAGTACCAAAATAGCCCCGCTGTGATGAGCCACGCCGGTACTGTGGTATACATCATATTGCGAATATGCTCGAACAAATCAATGCCGACGACAGAAGAGGCAAGCGTACAAGTATCTGACAACGGCGACATTTTATCGGCAAAAAAAGCGCCTGAAACCACTGCACCAGCAGCAATAGCGACGTTGGCATCAAAGGCATTACTCATACCAATAAAAGCCACACCAAGTGTCGCGGCTGTGGTCAAACTACTGCCTAGAGCGACACCAATAATTGAGGTCAAAACAAAAGCCGAAATATAATAATACTGCGGTGAGATGAGATCAAAACCATAATACATAATGGTAGGAATAGCACCTGACATCATCAGCGCGGCGACCAGCAAACCAATAAAAAATAGTAAATAAATAGCACCAATACCACTGACAACGCCCGATGACATCTGCCCCTGCATCTTCTCAAAGCTTAGACCTTTATACATACCAAGGCCTAATAAAACAACGATTGCAAGCATCAATGACAGATGCGGTACCCAGCCAAAGCCGATCATGGTCACACCCATAATCGCGATGACAACGCTGGCAATAATAAAAGCTACCTTGGGAGATAGCTCGGTAAGTACTTGTGGAGGCATAACACATCCTTATGGTGCCATCATATATATTCTGGCGTTAGGGTTGGTTTTGGGTGGGACAAGTTTAATGAGTTGCAAAGATTATTGCCAGTCTCATGACTTACCCAGTAGGCTATCGGTCTTGGCTGCCATGATAAAATCATTGCGATGCAGACCTTTAATGCTATGTGACCACCAAGTGACGGTGACCTTGCCCCACTCTACCAAAATACCCGGATGATGCCCTTCTGCTTCCGCAATGTCGGCAAGCTCATTGGCAAATGCCATCGCTGTGACAAAATTTTTGAATTTATACTGACGCTGTAATTGCTTAATGCCGTCGACTTCGATGAGCGACCAATCAGGAATTTGTTGTAATAGCTCGCGTGCTTCTGTGTCGTCGACGGTTGGAGCGCCGATACGGCAGGCTTCACAGCTGGCTTGTGATAATGTCGTCATGATAATATCCTTTTAAGTTAACTATTATTTTTTTAATACCGTTACGTCCGTGTTAATACTGTTTTTACAGCATCACTTTTACCACATCGTTATTTTAACGATGCTAAATTTTTTAATGTATTAAGAGTTTTTTGGTGCATAAGTTGGTTCAAACAAACCAAGTGCCATTGCTTGTTTGACCTTGCCCATGATGTCGCTATCGACGATATCGAACAGCGTATCTAAATCATCAATGACATAATAAATCGGCTGAATATGGTCAATGCGATAAGGCGTACGCAGCACAGCAAGCAAATCAAATGCGCGGTGTTCTGGCTGATTTTGAGGTTGCTGCTGATGGTTGGATTGGTGCAACGTATCGCTACCATTAAGCGCATAAACCGTTTCAGAAGGCGAGCTCAAGATACCGCCGCCATAGATACGGCGATTGTCAGGGTGACTACCTACCAAGCCAAACTCGATGGTAAACCAATAAAGCCGTGCCAAAAACCACCTTTCTTCTTTACTGGCATCAAGACCCAGCTTGCCATAGGTCTCATTAAAAGCGGCAAAAGCAGGATGGGTCAGCAGCGGACAATGGCCAACGATTTCATGAAAGATATCTGGCTCTTCGATATAGTCCATGTCTTCAAAGCGGCGGATAAAGGTCGCTACCGGAAAGCGTTTATTTGCTAAGAGTTTAAAAAACTTACCAAAGCTGATAAGCGCAGGAACGGCAGCGGTTTGCCAGCCGGTGGTGGCCTGCAATATTTCGTCGATATCGTGGAGTTGCGGGATATGCGTCGATGGCAGATTTAGCTTTTCTAAGCCTTCTAGATAGGCTGAGCAAGCTCGATTGGGTATTTGCTTGGCTTGACGTGTAAGCAGCGCCTGCCACATGGCATTTTCATCGTCACTATAGTGAATATGACCCTGACTGTCTGGCTGATGCGAGAGGTAAGGTTGCTTCTCAGCCGTTAAATCGCTATGGCTAGCATCATCAGCGCCGAGAGCATTTGAAGACACACTCTTGGCACTGTGGGATTTTTGAATAGTATTGTTAGCTTGTAGGCGTTCCATGCCTGTGTTCCTTTTATTAGCGTTAGTACAGTCGCTTGTCGTCAGTAATTCTCAGGTATTTTTGATTTACCATCGCAAGCGGTACTTTGCTGATTAAGGACAAGACAAATTCCTTTTGCCCTACCCATTTATTATACTTATAAACGTTTAAGCTAAAACTATGGCGTTTCAGTTTCTGGCTGACCAATCGCGCCGCGACGAACTTGGTCACGCTCGATGGATTCAAACAAGGCTTTAAAGTTACCTTCACCAAAGCCTTCTTCGTAATCGCCTTTACGCTGGATAAATTCGAAGAATACGGGGCTACCAAGGATGGTTTCAGAGAAAATCTGTAGCAATAAGCGTGGCGTACCGCCTTCTGTGGTACCGTCTAACAAGATGCCGCGCATTTGTAGTTCAGCGACATTCTCGCCGTGGTTTGGTAAGCGCTCATCCAACATTTGGTAATAGGTATCATTTGGCGCTGTCATCAGCGGAATACCCATGTCTCTTAATTTGTCGATGCTAGACAACAAATCATCACTCAATAGTGCGATATGCTGGATACCTTCGCCATTAAATTGCATCAAGTACTCTTCAATTTGCCCACCGCCCTGCTTTGATTCTTCGTTTAATGGAATACGAATTTTGCCATCAGGCGCGGTCATCGCTTTACTGGTCAGACCCGTATACTCACCAGTGATATCAAAATAACGGATTTCGCGGAAGTTAAAGATACGCTCGTAGAAATCGGCCCAGTATGCCATGCGACCACGGTAGACATTGTGCGTCAGATGATCGATAACCTTAAAGCCAAAGCCTTTTGGATGCTTGTCGACGCCCGGTAGGTATTCAAAATCGATATCATAAATAGAGTTACCATCGCCAAAGCGGTCAATGAGATAAATAAGCGAGCCGCCGATACCTTTAATCGCTGGCAAGCGCAGCTCCATCACCCCTGTTGGCACGTCTACTGGCTCAGCGCCATTCTCGATAGCTAGCTCATACGCTTGCTGCGCATTTTTTACCCGAAAGCCCATGCTACAAGCGCCGGCGCCATGCTCACCTAAGAAATAGCTGCCATGGCTTTTTGGCTCACGGTTTAAAATAAGGTTGATATCTCCTTGGCGAAACAAGGCGACATCTTTTGAGCGGTGATTGGCAATATGAGTAAAGCCAAGGTTGCGAAATAGCGTTTCGACAAGCTCAGGCTCAGGTGAGACAAACTCAACGAAATCAAATCCTTGCAAGCCCATTGGGTTATCAAATAAATCTGCCTTTAACTCTGACATTGTCATCATCCTTAATTTCAATTGGTGGTATACATCACTAAAAGTTAGCAAAAAATAAGTTTCATCAATCATTCCTATTGACGAGTGATTTATATTAGATTAGCTTGATTTATAAGACTAATCGTATTTTTTGATTTATTTATCAGGTTTGCTTATGAATATCAGTATTCGCCAATTGAGCGCTTTTATCAGTGTGGCTGACAATGGCAGTTTTACCCGCGCCAGCGAGCAGATGCATTTGACCCAATCTGCCGTCAGTGGTTTGATTAAAGAATTGGAGTCCAGCCTTGGTATCGTGCTATTTGACCGCACCACCCGCCAGCTGTCATTATCCGTCGTTGGTCATCATTTATTGCCGCAAGCGCGGCGTATTTTAAATGAGATGCAGCTATTTGAAAATGAAGCCAGTAGCTTGACAAGTTTGGCGCAAGGTCAAGTCAGACTTGCGGTGTCGCAATTTGCTGCCTCCTCCATGCCAGCCGTTATTGCTCAATTTGCTAAAGCATATCCAGATATCAGCGTGTCTTTACTTGATTGCTCAGCAGAAAATGTTTTAGAACATATTCAAAACATCGAGGTAGATTTGGGCGTCGGTACTGAGCGTGGTTTTACGGAGCCTGACGATGACATCAGCGCCGATTTGTTATATCAGCTGCCGTTTTGTGTGGTAATGCCAGATAACCATGCGCTGGCGCAAAAATCAGAAGTCATTTGGCAGGATTTAGTAGACACGCCGCTTATTACCTTGCAAGGGCCATTTATCGAGCAAGTCACCGCTGAGCTTGATGAGGAAATTGCCAGCCATATTCAGCAGGCGCGCTACAAAGTCAACTTTATGTCGACCGCCCTTGAGATGACCCGCCAAGGTTTTGGCATTACCTTGTGCTTGCCTTATATGCCAGAGGTGATAGATTGGGTAAGCGCCAATGGTTTGCAA
This sequence comes from Psychrobacter sp. Sarcosine-02u-2, assembly GCF_002836335.1. NCBI lineage: Bacteria > Pseudomonadati > Pseudomonadota > Gammaproteobacteria > Moraxellales > Moraxellaceae > Psychrobacter > Psychrobacter sp. Sarcosine-02u-2. The sequence continues at coordinate 30,789 of NZ_PJBX01000161.1, forward strand.
ATGCGTCCATTGGCACAGCCGGTTAAAATGCGCCGATTCTTTATTTATCAACGCTCGTCACGCGCTTTATCGCCCGCCAGCATTGCCTTTAAGCAATTTTTGCAAACTTACTTTGCCAGCCACTTTGATGATTTGCAGCGTGTTTAAGAGCAACTCAAGAACTTATTACTTCAATTTAGCAAAGGCTAAAATCTGTCCAAAAACTTGCTAATAAACAAAAAAACGCGTTAATTAATCAGTATCGCTGAATCTAACGTTGAGTTAATCGCCAAACTGGTTTATGCTTTTTAACGCCTTAACTCATCTCCCTTGTAAGGAAAAAAAATGTTTGAACGTATCGATTATTATGCCGGTGACCCGATTTTAGGATTGATGGACAAATTTGCCGCTGACACCAATCCAGATAAAGTCAATTTGGGTGTTGGCGTTTATTATGATGAGGATGGCAAATTGCCTGTCCTTGAGTGTGTCAAAACGGCGGAGCAGCGCATTGCTGATCCTATCTCTCCTCGTCCGTACTTGCCAATGGCAGGCTTACCCGGCCACCGTAAAGGTTGTCAGGAATTGCTATTTGGTAAAGACGCGCAAATCTTACAAGACGGTTTGGTAGCAACCATCGCCACTATCGGTGGTTCTGGCGCATTAAAAGTCGGCGCAGAGTTTATCCATGAATGGTTCCCACAATCTAAATGCTACGTCAGCGACCCAACGTGGGGCAATCACATTGCTATCTTTGAAGGCTCTGACGTCGAGGTCGGTAAATATCCGTACTACGATAAAGCAACCAGCAGTGTTAAGTTTGATGAAATGATTGCATTTTTTGAAACTTTGAATAAAAACGATGTTGTCTTGCTGCACCCTTGCTGCCATAACCCAACCGGTATGGATTTGACTCGTGAACAGTGGGATACCGCGCTGACTGTCATTAAAGCGCGTGAATTGATTCCATTTATGGACATCGCCTACCAAGGCTTTGGTAAAGACATGGACAGCGACGCTTACGCGATTCGTAAAGCAGTCGAGATGGGTCTACCCGTATTTGTCAGTAACTCATTCTCTAAAAACTTATCGCTATACGGTGAGCGTGTCGGCGGTCTATCGGTCGTGTGCCCAAGCACTGACGAAGCGGAGCGCGTCTTTGGTCAGCTAAATGCAACCGTGCGTCGCATCTACTCAAGCCCACCATCACATGGCGGCCTCGTGGTCGATATCGTCATGAACGACGAAGCGCTACATGAGCAATGGGTTGGCGAAGTTTATGCCATGCGTGACCGTATCAAAGCCATGCGCTTAAAGCTAAAATCAGTATTGGAAGAAAAAGTCCCCGGCCGTGACTTCGATTATTTAACTGAGCAAAACGGTATGTTTAGCTTTACCGGTCTGACGCCTGAACAAGTTGAAAAACTCCAAAGCAAATATGGTATCTACATGGTTTCGAACTCACGTATGTGTGTGGCGGGCTTAAACAGCAGTAATATCGACTATGTTGCCAATGCCATGGTTGATGTTTTAAAAGACTAACTCTCTAGCGTAATTTTAGAAAAACTATGTGATTAAAAAGGTTGAGTCATGACTCAGCCTTTTTTTATGTCTGCCACTTTCTAAAAAAATGTATAAAAAACACTGTACAAAAAACCTTGCAATCTATTTGGCTATAAATTACATTATACGTAAGTAGTTAATTATAACGTAATTCAATACACGCTTTAGCAAGGAGCTTCCCATGTCAACGATTGACAAAAACCTCACCTCATTTATCGATATTGCCGCCGATTCCGACTTCTCTATTCACAACTTGCCTTATGGTATTTTTAGTGATGCTAAAGACGCTACTGGTAACAACAACCGTCGCGCAGGTGTTGCTATTGGTGAGCAGGTATTAGACTTATCAATACTCGAAGCAGAAGGTTTATTAAGTTTGGCAGGCGGCCCCTATTTTGATCAGCCAACCCTAAACGCCTTTATTGATTCTGGTCGCGGCAACTGGACCAAGGCGCGCAGCACCATTCAAACCTTATTGTCTGCTGATAGTGACACACTGCGCGACAACAAAGACTTGCAGGCAAAAGCGCTGTTTAAGCAAGCAGACGTCACCATGCATCTGCCTGTTCACGTACCAGGTTTTACCGATTTTTACTCATCTAAAGAACACGCGACCAACGTCGGCACTATGTTCCGTGACCCAAAGAACGCTCTACTAGCTAACTGGACTGAAATGCCCGTCGGTTATAATGGCCGCGCCAGTACCGTCATCGTTAGTGGTACGGATGTAATACGCCCATCGGGCCAGCTGAAACCCAATCCTGACGAACGTCCTATTTTCTCACCTTGTAAGCGCCTTGATTTTGAGCTTGAAACCGCCTTTGTCGTCGGTAAAGGTAATAACATCGGCCAACCGATTGCGGTAGATGAGGCTAATGATCACATTTTTGGCATGGTGCTACTCAACGATTGGTCAGCTCGCGACATTCAAAAATGGGAATACGTACCTTTAGGCCCCTTTAATGCCAAGACCTTTGCCTCTGAAGTATCACCTTGGATTGTGACCATGGATGCGTTAGCGCCGTTTAAGACTGCATGCCCAACGCAAGAACCAAAACCACTGGCTTATCTCAATGAAAAAGACAGTAACAATAGCTTTGACATCAATTTATCAGTCGAGCTGTTGCCTGAGAATAGCGATGAAGCAACCGTTGTTTGTGAAACCAACTTTAAATATATGTATTGGTCCATGGCGCAGCAGCTCACCCACCACACCATCACCGGCTGTAAAGTAGAAGTTGGTGATATGATGGGTTCAGGGACGATTTCGGGACCGACGCCAGACTCTTATGGCTCAATGTTAGAGATTGCTTGGAATGCCACCAAACCCGTCACTTTAAAAGGCGGCGAAACGCGCAGCTTTATCGAAGATGGCGATACCGTGATTATGAAAGGTTATAGCGAAAAAGACGGCATTCGTGTTGGCTTTGGTGAGGTACGCGGCAAGGTCTTGCCGGCGCTTAGCTTTGATTTTGACAAATAAGTCTATTTCATAAAGTAATTACAAATCAGACAAGCGTAAAAAAATTACTTAGGCTGTTAGACAATTATCACTACTTAGTTTAGCGAAATGCTGACAGCCAATTAAGTTGGACGCTTTATCAAAAGGAGTTTGATATGAGTTTTAAAATTGAAAAAATCCATCACGTGGCCTATCGCTGCAAGGATGCTAAAGAAACCGTTGAATGGTATAAAAAATATCTCAATATGGATTTTATCTTAGCATTCGCTGAGGACCATGTCCCCTCGACCAAAGCCTTTGACCCTTATATGCATGTGTTTTTAGATGCCGGTAATGGCAATGTCTTGGCGTTTTTTGAAGTGCCCAATCAACCTGAAATGGGTTTTGACCCCAATACGCCAAACTGGGTGCAACACTTAGCCATGAAGGTAAAAGACCGCGATGCGTTAATGGCGGCAAAAAAGCATTTAGAAGAAAATGGCATCGACGTAGTCGGCGTGACCAATCACGGTATTTTTCATTCTATCTATTTCTTTGATCCTAATGGCCATCGTATGGAACTTACCTACGATGATAGTACCTCAGAAGAAAAAGTCTCGATGATTACGGAAGAGATGAAACACGAGATGCTAGATGAATGGTCGCGCACCAAACGTGCGCCCGTTCATACGCAGTTTTTACATGCAGAAGAACTCGCTGAAGCAAGAGAAGTCGCACCCGTTGGTGAGTAACAGCGTCAATTTATGCAATAGTTAAAACTTATTTTATTCAGTAGTTAAGTTAAATAGTAAGTTTTGACTAAGCTATTTGATAGCGTCGCGCAATGGCTAGTATTTGCTCGACCACGTTATGTTGCTCACTCATCGGTAACTGCTCGGTGGTACCAATGATAGTAATGGCATATTCTAATGGCAAGCTTTCAGCAGATGGTTTGTCATTAGCAGATAGTTGATTGTTGCTAAGCGGCTGATTAGTGGTCGAGGTATTGCTTTCTAGTGGCGGCACAAGCACTGGAATGGTAATGGCATTAATCCCCATTAACATATCGCCGGTAACTGTGGCATAGCCTTGGGTAAGAATTTTGGCGCGCAACTGGTTAAAATTCTGCCATCGCTCTGCGATAATGTCTTTATCATTTGTCTGCCATTCAGCGATAACCAATGGCTTAATAATCGTTTCTGGCTGATAACTGGCAAACAGCTGCCCTGTTGCCGACGTCGTTAGCGGCATACGTGAACCGATACGAGTAATGATACTAATCGGGCTATCAGGCTCAACCGATTGAATGATAATCGGACCTTCGCTGAACCATTTGGCGATTTGAACCGCACAGTTTACCGTGCCTTTAATCTCTGTTGCCACATGCGTCAGGCGCTCTAATAGGTTGTGTTGATTGAAGTCCGCATGCCCAAGCGAATTTCCTCGAGCGCCAAGCCCATAACGCCCATCACTGAGCTTACGTGCATAATTTTTACGAATAAGACTGACCAAGTAGCGATGACACTTTGCTGGATGCATCTGTACAGCTTGAGCGACGTCCTTTAACATCATAGGCTTATTTTGATCGATAAGAACATCTAACACCGACAATCCAACCTCAAGTGACTGCACGCCACCTTGGTTTTTATTGGTAGTAGGATTGTCTGGCAGGTTTTCAGATACGGGCATGTTTTGCTCAATTAATTATTTACTTTATCAATAATTATACCCATTTATATACCCAACAAGACAACATAATAAAAGGAATAAATAATGATGACACTTTATGGCTATTTTCGCAGTAGCACGTCTTATCGTACGCGTATCGCGATGAACCTAAAAGGCTTAGATTATGACTATATTGCGGTTAATTTGGCGCAAGATGAACAATTAAAAAACGAATTTTTATCGCTTAATCCACAAGGATTGGTGCCTGTTTTACAAGCCGATGATTTGCTGTTATTTCAAAGTCCCGCTATCTTAGAATGGTTAGAAGAGGTTTATCCTAAAAATCCATTATTGCCTAAAGACGCTGCGGGGCGTATGCAAGTACGGGCGTTAAGCGCAATGATTGGCTGTGATATCCATCCGCTTAATAACCGCCGTGTTTTACAATATCTACGCAATGAGCTGTCGGTAGATGAAGCTGAGGTCATAAAATGGTGTAATCGCTGGATAAGTGAGGGTTTTGCTGCGTTAGAAAAACGCTTAGTCGCTGACAAAACTCACGGGAAATTTTGCTACGGTGACAGTCCGACCTTTGCAGATTGTTATTTAATTCCGCAAGTTTCTTCGGCGCGGCGCTTTGAAGTGGACTTAAATCCTTACCCAAGTATTGTCCAAATTGACGCCCATTGCCGCACGCTAAAAGCCTTTGCTGACGCCGACCCTATGCGGCAACCTGACGCACCAAACGCTTAACCTTAAAGAAACAACCTCTAAAAAAGGACTACCCTTAATTTAGAGGTTATTAAATAGGGATAGCTTTCTATTTATATCACTGCTCAAATTTTCATCTCTTTTTGCGTGACCGCCACTATCTTAATAGGTACCGCACATAGCCATGACATGCCGCCACTACAATAAAAGCAGCCATTTTTAAATGACACGATATAGGCGGTAAAATCATTACCACATTGATCCTTTATCGCCTCCTCATCACTTTCATCATCGACCGCACACTATACTCGCTTATAACCTCGTTTAAGTAGCGCGCGGGTTAAATCGCTCCCTTTTAGCTCATTATTCATACCAAGCTCCTTGGCTATCTTGCTTTAACATTACTCAATCCATAAGAATGATACTAGCCCTAACACCTTTCTATTTTATTAAAAAAATACAGCGTAGGTCGTTAAATTAGTCAACAACTTCCGATTTCTTCTAGAAACTCTAGTGTATAACTTTAGTAGCAAAACTGTAACATAAAAAAGCGATATTCCCGACAGACGGTAGGTATTTAAGGACAAGCGGTATAAATTTATACTTTTTTGCAAGATGCGCCTTATTCAAGGATAGATAAAATAATGAGCCCAAAATTAAGCTCAGTCTTTTATAATTTCTATTAGCAATAGAGGCTAAAACTCATAATAAAATCAGGTAAAATAGTGGTTATGACCGCTCTTATTCAACCTACCCCTCGTAAAATTATTCATATCGATATGGATGCTTTTTATGCCAGTGTGGAACAACGCGACTTTCCTGAACTGCGCGGCAAGCCCTTAGTCGTTGGCGGAGATCCAAATGGTCGCGGCGTGGTTGCGGCGGCAAGCTATGAGGTGCGTCAGTTTGGTGTACGCTCCGCCATGTCGTGTTATGAGGCGCGTAAACGTTGCCCAGATGTCATATTTGTGCAGCCGCGTTTTGATGTCTACCGCGCGGTCAGTCAAGATATTCGCCGTATCATGCACCGTTTAACGCCGCAAGTTGAGCCATTATCATTAGATGAAGCCTATCTTGATGTGACAGGATTGAGCGTACATCACGGCTCAGCCACGCTAATGGCGAATTGGCTGCGGGCACAGATTTTAGCGCAGACAGGGCTTAATGCCTCTGCAGGCGTGTCGTTTAATAAAATGCTCGCCAAGATTGCCTCTGATATTAACAAACCTAATGGTACGGCAGTTATCACGCCAGCGGATGCCGACGCCTTTATTAGCGCGTTGCCCATTGAGCGTTTTCACGGTATTGGTAAAGCGACTGCTCGGCGCTTGCATGCGATGGGTATCAGTAATGGCGCTGACCTACGACGCACGCCCGCTGCGCTATTGGTTAATGAATTTGGCAAGCGTGGTCAGTTTTATCACGACATCGCTCATGGCCGTGACGAACGCCCCGTTAAATCGCAGCGTACGCACAAGTCGGTTGGCTCTGAGACGACTTTTAGGGATAATTTGAGTCATGATGATGAGCTACGCAGACAAATCTATGAGCAAAATACCGATGCCTTTAATCAGTTACGCAAAAAACAGCTCATCGCCTATACCATTACCCTTAAAATAAAATACGCTGACTTTACCCAAGTTACGCGCTCACATACCTTGTCTACCGCTTTTGATAGCGCCGAATCTGCCCATTACTGGCTTGATAAGCTGTTTTTAGATATTCCGCGCTTACTGCCTATCAGGCTTGTCGGAGTGACGTTTTCTTCATTGATGCCTGCTACTCAAATTTTGCCACAGTTAGATCTGTTTGAATAATGGCACTTTACTTGCAAAGATAAAGCTAAATTTTAAGGACTTAATAACTATTGCTTAGGCTATTTAATTTATTTTCAGCTTTAATATGAACGGTAGCAGCTGAGGAAAACGTTCTTTCATATCTGCATTTCTGCTACAATTACGTCAAAATCTCTATATACTGAAAGACTGACTATGACTGATTCTCAACCTGTAAACTTAGATACGACTTGCGCCGATACTGCTGAAAAAAATCTTGACAAGAGCAGCGTTAAAAACACTAATAAGATGCTAGATAAAAATGCTGAAGTTTTAGAATATCTAAGTGTTGATGATTATGATTATGAACTGCCTGACAGCTTAATTGCCCGTTATCCTTTAGCGCAGCGTTCGGCGTCAAAATTATTATATTTAGCCACCAATCAGCAAAAAGATAGCGACAGCCAGATTATAGACAAACAATTCTCTGAGCTAGCCGATCTGCTAAATGCGGGCGACCTAATTGTCTTTAACGACACCAAAGTCATGAAAGCGCGCTTGTTTGGGCAAAAAGATACGGGCGGTAAGATCGAAGTGCTGATTGAGCGTTTGGTTAACATTTTAGATTTAAATAGCACAGTCTTACAGCTAGAAACGACAGATGGCAAGAGCATTAACCAAGAGCATATTGCCCTTTGTCATGTTAAAGCCAGTAAAGCACCTAAGCTTGGGCAACGCTTAGAAATTGCAGATGGTCATATGCAGGCTGTGGTCATAGGTCGTCAAGAGAACTTATTTATCTTAGCTTTTGAAGCGCCGATTTTGCCAGATTTAGAGCGTCATGGTGAGCTGCCTATTCCGCCCTACTTTGAACGCCACGCCGATGCGACCGACAATACCCGTTATCAGACGGTTTTTCATGACCCAGCCAAGCTTGCCAGCGTTGCTGCACCGACGGCCAGCTTACATTTTGATGAACTCGTCCTAGATAAGCTGGCTGCTAAAGGTATTCATACTGCTTTTGTTACCTTGCATGTAGGGGCTGGTACGTTTGCGCCAGTCAAAACTGACAACTTACTCAATCATACCATGCATAGCGAATACGCTCATCTGCCTCAAGTTACCGCCGACCTCATCAACCAAACCCATGCTAATGGCAAACAGGTGATTGCAATAGGCACGACAGTGACCCGCGTCCTTGAGACCGCTTATCAAAAAACAACGATCAATGGACAAGCGCTTTCTAGCTGGGCGGGTGATACTGATATCTTTATTTATCCTGGGTTTAGATTTGGTGTGATAGATAAACTGCTTACGAATTTTCATTTGCCAAAGTCTACGTTGCTCATGTTAGTCTCTGCTTTTGCAGGTAAAGCCGCGATTGAACAAGCCTACCAACATGCCATTAATAACCAATATCGATTTTTTAGCTACGGCGACGCCATGTTACTTGATAAAAAAATAAGAGCGCAAGCGTAAACATTAAGCAAACAATAAATATATTGTTTATAACGACGGTGAAATAAACTGGTAAACTAGGGCGTGTCTTCAATTCATCTTACAATGAACGATAGTACATGCCAGATAAAGCATTGACTTAAAATTACGAGCTAACTTTTCATAGCGAGTAGCGATACTACGAAAATGCTTGAGCCTTGCAAACATATTTTCAACAAGATGACGTAGCTTGTACAAGTAGCTATCAAATTCTGGATTAGGCTGTTTGGCATTCTTCCTTTTAGGGATGACAGGTATCATATTATGGCTTCGAGCTTTATCTCTGATAGTCTCTGAGTCATAACCCTTGTCAGCAATAAAGTAATCAGCTTGTCCAATCATGTCAATCAGTTCACCTGCAACTTGACTGTCGTGGACGTCACCCCCAGTGATTTTAAAATGGAGCGGATATCCATCGGCATCACAGGATAGGTGTATCTTTGTAGTTGCTCCGCCACGGCTTTGTCCAATTGCTCGATCTTCACCACGCCGAGCTCCACTTGCATGCTGGTGACAGCGAACATAGCTTCCGTCTGTGAATACCCATTCCGTATCAACTTCTGCTCAAAGGCTAAAAAAAAATTCTCCCATAAGCCAGTTTTCGACCAGCGGTTGAAACGACTATAAGCTGTTTTCCACGAACACAATTCTTCAGGTATGTCACGCCAAGGCGCACCTGTGCGTAGTTTCCACAGTATGGCTTCCATGACCTCTCGACTGTTTTGAGTGTGATAGCAGCCATGCTGTGTCATCGTTGATTGCAATTGATCCCAAAGCGTATCTGTTAGTGCTGTTCTTGCCATAACTTGTATTTCTCGCATTGTCTCAATAGATGCGGTATTGTAACTATTATTTATGGCTTATCCAATTGAAGACATGCCCTAAACGCTATTTTGTTATAACAACATAGTTGATACTTATTTTTAAAGGGCTGCACATGTCTTGTCATTTATCTCATCGCTTGACTACGATACATCGCTCAGTATCAATGGCGCTGCTTTATTCGGTCAGTTGTGCCGCACTTATGTCTAATGCCCAAGCGGCTACCATGGGTAAGACTATCATTACCTCAGCTCAGCATGAACCTTTATCAGCCAGTATTGTTGTTACTGACATTCAAACCCCTGATTTCTCCGCGAGTTTAGCTGACCCTACCCTTTATCAGCAAATGGGTTTGTCTCCTACTGATTCAATGACGGTTCGTTTTCAGCCTACTTCAGCCACCAGTGGGCATGTCTTTATTACGACCACAAAACCTGTCTCTCAACCTTTTGCTGATGTGGTTTTAGCGATTAATGATGGGGCGCAGCGTAGCGTTATCCCTAAGACATTGCTTATGCCACTTGATGGCAGTTTGCCCATCAATCCTTCAAAAAATAGTGTGACAGCAGCAAACAAACTTAATCTACCGACTGTTTCTCCTACTAACGCGCAACCGTTAACAGTGAGAAAAGGCAATCCGCCTCCATTATTACCTGTCTCTCAGACTCCACCCACTCAATTGCTAGCTTCAAAGCCAGTAACTATAGAAACCTCTGCCCTTAGCATTCAACTACCGAGTAGCCAAGCCTCGGCATCTCAAGTTAGTAATATTCAGGCGCTTACAGCAACCAGTTTATCGCCAGTCAGAACGATGACGCAAAATAACGCAACGACTTCTCCTGTCAATCGTTTGAATAATAATACCGATATAAATAAAGCCCATATAAATAAAAATGCAACTATGCAGACAAACACTACGCCAAACCCAACTGGTGCTTTAGACAAAAATAAAACTGCGCCAATGAGTGAGCAAATCTTTGATATTCTAAATGTAAAAATTACTCGTCAAATACAGCTTAAGAATAATAAAAACAACGATATTAGTAATAATGCCGTCATGGTCACTGCATCTACTACAGTAGCGCCTTATAGCAATAGAATAACTGCTCAAAGCAATGCTGACAATAACACTATTATGAACGCGCCTTTAAACAGGGCACCGTCTAGCGAAGTTTCTTATAGTAATGCTTCCACAAACCAAATCGCATCAAAACCTAATATCCTGACAACTGAGCCTTCTATAAAAACGGGCTTTTTAGGCTTAGTAAATACCGCAGCGAATAATGATAATAACTCCAAGATTACCTATACGGTACAACGCAACGATAACTTATGGGTTATTGCCCAGCAAATCGCAGAAAAAAACAATCTTGACGTTCAAACCGTGATGAGTGAGATTCAAGCACAAAATCCGAAAGCTTTTATTAATAAAAACGCCGATCAACTAAAAGCTAATGCCGAGTTAAGTCTGCCTAATTATGACGTGATGCCAACACAGAAGAAGTTGCAAGAAGCCATTAGTACTCAAAAGCAGTATCCTAGCCAAGCAAATACACCTACTACCAAAAAATCTGCTGCGCTAAAACCTGCCCCTAAAGCAGCAAATGAGAAACCCGTAACCAAAAAAACGCAGATATTACCAGCCGCCCAGTTTTCCGTGCTCGCTCCTGGTTATGAGGGTAGCGCCGATGGCACTAAAACTAAAAAAGGCGTGGCAGCGGGTAATGGGCTTAGTACAGATGTGTTAGATATTCTTAAGTCATCAAGACAAAGTACCGCAGACCAAGCGCAGCGTTTATCAAAGACCAACAATACGCTTGGCAGCTATACTAAAAAACTGCAATTACAAAACCAAAAACTGGCGGAGCTACAAGCTCGTCTCGAAAAATTACGCAATCAATAATTGCCTAGCCGATCAGTGTCGTATGCTGAAACCATGATCGTAGGTATAGGAGTAACTATGGACAATATGCTATATATTATCGCTGGATTGGTATGTATTGTACTAATAGCAGTCTTAGTCATGCGCAAAAACAAAGCGCAAAAACCACCAGCACAGTCAAGCATAAAAGCAGACAGAACAGCGACTTTACCAAAACATACCGCTATCAAAGGTGCCGCTACTCAAGCTAATGTCAATAGTGATAAGCGATTTGATCATATTGAGATAGCACAGCGTTTTATGGAGCAACAGCGCTATGATAAAGCCATTGAAACTCTCAATCGTGGTCTCGCTGAAAAACCAAATGATAGCCAGTTAACTCTTAAACTACTAGCAGTATACGCAACGATAGATGAGTCTGATAACTTTAGCAGAGTCTATGATTCTATTAAAATGTATGGTGATGCCCAAAGTATCGCTCAGGCTGATGACTTAAAAGCATTGCTGACTGAAGAACAAAATCAAGCAGCCGAACGTGCGTTGCCAGCTGATAACAATCAAGACGCTGGCTTTGAAAGTATCGATTTTGATTTACCAGCGAACAAAATCGAGAATAACGAGCCAACCATTGATCCCAGTATTAACGAACAAGCAGCTAATCGTCAAGAATATAAAAACGATTTAACCGCTAGATCAGATAGTACATTAGAAACTTCTAATGATTTTGATAATAGCGCGCAAGATTTTGACCTAAGTTTAGATGACTTAGAACAAGATATTGATGAGCCAGCTGCTACTAGTGCCGCACCTGTCATTGAGCTAGATATTGCCGATGAGGAAAGCTTATCAACATCGACGGTCAGCGGCGCAAATGACAACAATAGCGATAGTGAGCTGGATTTTGACTTCGACTTAGCAGAACAGGATAATACTGCGTCGGAAACTAATACTTCTTTGTCTAAAAATGATTTAAACAACGCTGATGATGAAATAACATTAAATGATGAAGATTTTGTCTTAGACTTAGCAGACTTAGAGCTTGATACAAGCGAAGCTAATGTGAATCTTAATAATGAGTCTATGACAGACGTCAGCTCATTAGAAGATGATTTTGCTTTATCTCTTGATATTTTAGATGATAATAACGACACACCAGTTGAAGTACAATCATCATCAGATGAAAATTCTGCTGTTATTGATGATAGCTTGAATGATTTAGATGAATTTGACAACTTTGTTCTTGAAGACCATCCATCAGAGAATAACCGTGTTTTGGAAAGCAATGTCATCGACGAGATTAGTTTCGAAGATGTGGATACGACTGACCTACAAACGAATGCGACAGCAGCCTCAAGTAACGCGCCAACTACTGACAGGTTCGATGACAATACTTTGATTGATGATGATTTTGACTTCGAGTCTTTATCCGCTGCACCAACAGCGACGACACCGGTTGAAGTTGAAAACGATTATGATGTCAGTAGTGATATCAATAGCACTGATACGCTAGATAACGCTACTATTGAGACTGAGATTGAAGCCACAGAGGACTTTTCATCACGTTTTGCCGCGGACTTTGATTTTGTTAAAACCTTAGACAGCAATCAAGTCACCTTAGACTTAGCCAGTCAATATGTGCAATTGGGCGAATATGATAGTGCCAAACGTTTACTGATTGAGGTCATTAACCAAGGTAATAGCGAGCAGCAGAGTCAAGCGCAAGCACTCCTAGATCGCACTGCATAAAAAGTAGCATTTTCTTCCATCAGCAAGTATTCTATTAGCATAAGAATACTTGCTGATTTTTTTGCAGTTAGCTTTTCTACTATTTAACGTGCTAAATTACTCGTATTATCATCACCTTTTCCAATACTCTCTGATTGTGGCCATACTATGCCCTCTTCTGCTATGAAAAGAACACTCTCCACACCTACTCAACTCATTTACGCTGGCGGCACTTTTGGCAGTTATGGACGTCCATTAGCGCCATTACCAGCAGATATTTTTTTGCCAACGCTGCAACAATTATTGGCTGAACACAGTGCAGCTACGCACCTAGCGCCCGTATCTTGGTTAAATAACGGTCTGATTAAGGACAGCAGCCAACTTACCCCTCACGATTTTATTCATTTTTATCAGCTGTTGTTATCGGCTTATGCACAAAGCCATAAACGCTTTGTTTTAATTACCGGTACAGACACCTTGAGTTACTTAGGGGCTTTTTTGGCTGAGGCTTTTGCTGGCAGCGATATTTGCGTTGTCGTTACGGGTAGCATGCGCCCCTTACTCGATAGTGATGTGCTAGATGCTCATACGATTGATACCCATAGCGACGCTTGGGACAACCTCACTGACGCATTAAAACTGGCGGCAGCTGGTGAATCAGGTGTGAAGATTAGCTTTGGCGGCGAATCATGGCCTGCCCAAACCGTGCAAAAGATACATAGTCATGATTTTATGGCGTTTACCGGTCACTCACGAGCGGCATATCCGGCCAATAGTTATATCAAAAGCTTATCAGATACCCGCCGCCAGCATTGGCTAGATGACCAGCAAGCACTGCTCAGCACTATCGAAGCTCGGGCGGAGCAAGCACGCGTTCACGCTTTATATTGTTTGCCAAATGATACGGACGTTTTAAACAATCAGCTGCGCGCCTTATTATCACAGCCGCCTTGTGGCATTATTTTATTAGGTTTTGGCGCTGGCAATGTACCTTACTCGCCAGCTTTAGCAGAAACATTGCAACTGGCTTATGAAAAAGGTCACATGCTGATATGTGCCAGTCAATGCCCGTTTGGCGGCGTTAGTGACACTTATGCGGCGGGCAGTTGGCAATACGATTATCACGTGATTGCCGGCGGCCGCTTAACCATTCCCGCGATTTATGCGCGCTTGCTATGGCTATTGGTGCGTTATGATACCCCGGCCAGACGGCGTCAGCGTTGGTTAAATAATGTCAATCAGGCCGGTACTACTATCAAAAAACGCTAAATAACTATTCACTGTTTATCACTCTATAAGCTTTAACATGACAATACCTGAGACAGAAAATATCAAAAATGACAACATTAAAACTGAAACCGCAACTGAAAACCGAGCAACTTATACCTTAGCCATTGCCATCGAGTTTTTAGGCACAAATTATCACGGTTGGCAACGACAACGAGAAGTGCTTGGCGTCCAAGAAGCGTTAGAAACCGCTATCAGCAAGGTCGCCAATGAGCCAGTAGAAGTAGTGGCAGCGGGGCGTACGGATTCAAGCGTCCATGCCAGCAATATGATTGCGCATTTTGTCACTCATGCTTATCGTCCTACCCATAACTGGCTACGCGGCATCAATAGCTTATTACCCGATGATATTGCTCTGCGCTGGATTCAACCGATGCCCGCTGACTTTCATGCGCGCTTTGGCGCGATTGCCCGCCGTTATCGCTATATCACTCTTAATCAAGCCCAGCGCCCTGCTATTTTAAACCATCAAGTGACTCATATTTATGAGCCGCTAGATTTAGCGGCGATGCAATTAGCGGCGGCTGATATTGCCGGTACTCATGATTTTAGTAGCTACCGCGCTGCCGCTTGTCAATCTAATCAGCCTATTCGCCATGTCAGTCACGCCAGACTATTTGCGCATGGGCAGTTTATCGTTTTTGATATTCAAGCGGATGGGTTTTTACATCATATGGTGCGCAATCTGATGGGCACCCTCTACGCTATCGGCCGACATGAGTTGCCGCCAGCCGCCTTTTTAGATATTTTAGCCAAAAAAGACCGTAGCATTGCACCGCCAACCGCTTCAGGTGACGGCCTGTACTTTATCAATGCCTACTATCCTGAGCGCTTTCAACAGTTATTGCCAAACGCGCCTTTGACGCCTGTTTGGCTTAACCTGCCTGATTAAATAATGAGCGAGCTTTATTAGCACAAGCGGACATACATATCACTTACAAGCTGTCAAGTAAAAATCAGGTTCTGTATTGCTTTAATCCGCTAACTTGCGTATAATATGGTCTTATTTTTAATTGATTGATAGATAAAAAATTATGGCAAAAGACGATATTATTGAATTTGAAGGTGAAGTCATCGACACCCTTCCAAATACGTTATTTAAAGTTCGCCTAGAAAACGGACACGAAATCATTGCGCACATTTCAGGTAAGATGCGTAAACACTATATTCGCATTTTAACTGGCGATAAAGTTAAGGTTGAGATGACGCCTTACGACTTATCAAAAGGTCGCATTACTTACCGTGGTAAAAACTAAAATTTTATTACCTAAAATGGTTATAACTGCATTGATGTAAATGCTTGAGTGGTTTAACTGATAATAATAATGACATTGCTAACCTACTCATTATTACCTAGCGAATTTTAGTGTTCTAATATCAGTTTTTTGCTTTTACCATAAAAAAATACCGCTATTGTAGCGGTATTTTTTTGTCTTCATTTTAAGGAGTAGGCTTCAAAGTCTAATTATTCTATACATAACAACTTCTTATTTAAACTCGACCGTGGCACCATCTTGAATCACACCTAACAGAGCTAAAGCATCCCAGTTAGTCAGGCGGATACAGCCAGCCGATGCTTGACGGCTAATACGCGCAGGATCTGGCGAGCCATGAATACCGTAAGAAGGCTTACTCAGCCCTATCCATACCAAACCGACCGGATTGTTTGGGCCTGGCGGAATGATAGACTTACTGCCATCGTCACCCGTATAGGTATAGTTAGGCTCATGCACTTTTACTTCTACCGTATGCGTACCTGTTGGTGAGGGCGTTGCAGTACTGCCTACAGTAGTCGGATAGCTAGCAATTAAGTTGTCTTTATCGTCATAAGCATATAACGTTTCGGTTGCTTTATCAGCAACGACACGGCTCACAGATTTGGTATTTGGATTGCCCGGGTTATAAACAGTAATGGTTTCGCCGGCGCTGAATTTAGCATTAGGATTGAGCGCTTTAAGATATTTTTCGCTCATATGGAACTTTTCTGCTAAGCCTTCCGTTACGCTTTCATAATACATGCCATCGAGCTTGGCTTTGGCTTCTGCGCCAGCGGGAATGGTGGTGGTTTTGATATTAACGTCATCTTCGCTCAGCTGATAACGAACCAATACTGGCTGCGTCGTTAGCTTTTCATTTTTAGTCAATGCTTGCCAAGTCTCGTTATTTAAAGTATCCGTTACCGTCAAGCCATTGGCTTTTTGAAACGCTTGCATGGCTTTGATGGTGTTCTTACCCCAATATCCATCAACTGCACCTACGCCATTTTGGTTCCAGTTTAATAGAGCTTGCAGCTTGGTAGTAGTATCACGATCTCTCTTCATTCCTTGTTTCCAAGTAGCACTATTTACCTTTTGCGCCTGCACTGGCAGATTTTCAGTTGTATATTTAATCGTTGGTAAGTACTTATTTAATGACGTCGCTGCTTTACTATTACTGGCAACTTTTTGACTGACGCCGTTGGTTACTGGGCTAATATCTTTATTATTGTCAGTTTTAGTATGGTCAGTGGCAGCAAAGCTTGGACTCATCACTAAAGCCGCCGATAAACCCAGTGCTGCTAATGCGCTAGTAATTTTTGTTACTTGATACATGTAAAACTCCTAGAATTTTTATTGGTATTGTTCTTATTAGAATTTAATGAAAAATTGCCTATCAAGACCCTTTGTTTATAAATATTTTATTTAGAGCTTAATGGTTTTTAAATTATTATGATGTCAGACAAAAATAGTGCAGATAAACAATCTCTACTTTAATAGGCTAATGAGCTATTTATAGTGACAGATCGGCGTGTGAGGATATAACAGCTTTGTGTTAATTAAACCTATATCCTGCGGTAGCTGTGTTAAAAAAAGGCTTTTTTTGCGACTATTTGAGTAAGTGTGTTACCTTCCATAAATGCGCCGTATAGGCATAAAAAAACCCATAACTTGCTTAGCAAATTATGGGGATATTACTCTTATGATTTAGAACTAATTAGGATGTAGAAATATCAGCTTCTATTAAAGCGGTATTCATTAGGCCAATTTTGCCAAAACCGCCTGCCCCATCTCTTTACAGCCTACTTGTTTAAGCCCCGTCTCACTACGATCGAGAATATCAATGGTACGTAAGCCATCGTCAAGCACTTCACTGACCGCTTGCTCAATCGCTTGTGCCGCGGTTTCTTGTTTAAAGGTATAACGCAGCATCATCGCCACCGATAAAATAGTCGCCAATGGATTGGCTTTATCTTGACCGGCGATATCAGGCGCTGAACCATGGCAAGGCTCATACATACCTTTACCTGCCTCATCAAGGCTCGCCGATGGCAGCATGCCGATAGAGCCGGTCAGCATGGCTGCTTCATCAGATAAAATATCACCAAACATGTTGCCCGTGACCATGACATCAAACTGTTTAGGATCTTTAATCAGCTGCATACAAGCATTGTCCGCGTACATATGCGATAACGCTACGTCATTATAATCCGCTTCCTGCATCTCAATCATCGTCTGCTTCCACAGCTCGGTGACTTCTAAGACATTGGCTTTATCGATTGAGCAAACCTTGGCGGGCGTACCGGCTGCTTGTGCGCGGGTTTTTGCCAACTCAAAAGCAACTTTACCGATACGCTGAATTTCACTGGTGCTATAAACCATGGTGTTATAGCCTTGCTGCTCGCCATTTTCTAGGGTACGAATACCGCGCGGCTCACCAAAATAAATACCGCCAGTCAATTCTCGAACGATTAACAAGTCCAAACCTGAGATAATTTCAGGCTTGATGCTTGAAGCATTAGCAAGCTGCGGATAAAGTTTAGCCACACGCAGATTGGCAAACAAACCAAGCTCGCTACGAATTTTCAGCAGACCACGTTCAGGACGTTTGCTACGTTCGATAGCATCCCATTTAGGACCACCCACAGCACCTAGTAACACAGCATCTGCTGCGCGCGCACGTTGAAGCGTTTCTTCTGGTAGCGGTTCACCCGTTGCATCAACCGCCACACCGCCAATTAATCCAGATTCTAGGGTCAAACCTAAAGCGAACTTATCATTGACAGCATTTAGCACATCAATGGCTTGAGTCATGATTTCAGGGCCGATGCCATCGCCTGCTAATGTTAAAATCGTTGCCATATTAATCCTTGTGGGTAAATGGGGAAGTAAGTTGTTGTTTATGGTATTGCTAGTTATAGTATTGCTAGCAGGCTTATATAGCCTGTTAAAAAACGACTTCTTGGGCAATGGGCTGCGCAAGAAGTCAGGGTCTATCGTCAATATTTAATAATTACTTGTATCTAACTTTATCTATCCAGCTTTGGTTTTCACTTTATTTTTCGCTGCTGATGGCGTTTGAGCGGGCGCTGCCTTAACCACACGAGTTTCTACAAACTCTCCTTGGTGCTCAGCCCCCATCTCTTTACAAAAACGGCGCTTTACGCTGTTGCCTTGATAAAGATCGACACACAATGGCTCTGGAGAAGCCGTTTCTAACAAGCTACCTGAATTTGCGCCAGATTTTTTTTGGTAAGCACGCAGCTGATACGTACCTTCTTCCATAAAGTCGTGAATCATCGCAAAACGCTCAACGTAGCCCAAATTATTTTCTGGATAAAAATTAATCTGCACTTCGCGCTTCGCAGGTGTGACTCGCGCATAATAATTGGTAAGCCCAGGCATAGCAGACGCAGTTAAGGGAACAATTTTAATGGCGTTTTTATGGCTCAGCGGTGTCATATCCATCGCAATGGGCACGGAGACCTGCTTATTGCCGGCACGACTTTTGCCATTTGCCTCTTGTGTCTTGACTAGCATAGTGGGATTGATCGGCTCATGAGTCTCACTGCTTATAATGCGTGTCTGATCAATGCGCGCTATTTCACAATGATACGTTCCCACGCAGGCGATATTTACTTCACCAGCGACGGGTTTTATTTTGCCTGTCCACGCTTTGGCATTCTCTGCCGAGTCTATCTGCTGATAGCCCGTCAACAATTGACAGCCAGATAATAATAAGCTTGCGGCAAGAGCCGTGCCTGTCCATACAGCAAAACGTGTTTTATTCATAATGGCGTCTACTATTTATAAGGAAGAAAATACAATAAGGTAAAAAATAGATTGCCATTCATTTTAGCCACTTAATGCCCATAACTCAACGCTGTATTAGCGCTGAGCTCTTTTTTATGTCGATTAAAATGTTCATATGAAGCGTTTTTATCAAAGACTAAGCTCTAACCTCATTGAATATCCAAGGTGTTTTTTGCATCATCTTATGCTCATATTCTTTGATAGCATCGCTTTGCTGCAAAGTCAGCCCGATATCGTCAAGACCATTGAGCAAACAATGCTTACGAAACTCATCGACCTCAAAAGCGTACTTTTCTCCGGTTGGGGTGATGACCACTTGGCGCTCAAGATCGGCAGTTAATTCATAGCCTTCATTGGCGAGCGTCGCTTTCATCAAAGTATCGACAATGGCTTCATCTAAAACGATTGGGAGCATGCCGTTTTTAAAGCAGTTGTTATAAAAAATATCGGCAAAACTTGGTGCAATAATCGTGCGAAAGCCATATTCTGAAAGTGCCCAAGGCGCATGCTCACGGCTTGAGCCACAGCCAAAGTTTCTACGTGCCAGCAAAATGGTTGCACCTTGATAACGCGGCTGATTTAGGACGAAATCTGGATTAATCACGCGAGTGCTACTGTCTTGACCCGGATAGCCTTCGTCAAGATAACGCCAGTCGTCAAATAGATTGACGCCAAAACCGGTACGTTTAATAGACTTTAAAAACTGTTTGGCGATAATTTGGTCGGTATCGACGTTTGCGCGATCGAGCGGACAAACGATACCCGTTTGGGTGTTATAAGCTTGCATAAGATTTCCTATCAAATATATTTATTATTGATAAATAAAGCACAGAATCAAAAGTTAAAACGTGCGCACATCGACAAAGTGACCTGCCAATGCTGCTGCTGCTGCCATCGCTGGGCTGACCAAATGCGTACGACCGCCATTCCCCTGACGACCCTCAAAGTTACGGTTAGAGGTTGAGGCACAATGCTCCCCGGGCTCTAGCTTATCGGCATTCATCGCCAAACACATAGAGCAGCCTGGCTCGCGCCATTCAAAACCTGCATCTGTAAATAAGGCATCCAAACCTTCTGCTTCTGCCTGCAATTTCACTTGCCCAGAACCTGCTACCACGATCGCTTCTTTAATATTATCAGCAACCTTACGGCCTTTAATCACTGCTGCGGCATCCCGTAAATCTTCGATACGTGAGTTGGTGCATGAGCCAATAAAAATACGATCAAGCTGAATATCAGTAATTTTTTGCCCAGCGTCTAAACCCATATAAGTATAAGCGCGTAACCAACCTTCTTCTTGCGCTTCATCAGCCGCTTGGTCAGGCGTTGGCACCGACTGGGTAATATCCA
Organism: Psychrobacter sp. Sarcosine-02u-2; assembly: GCF_002836335.1. Lineage (NCBI taxonomy): Bacteria > Pseudomonadati > Pseudomonadota > Gammaproteobacteria > Moraxellales > Moraxellaceae > Psychrobacter > Psychrobacter sp. Sarcosine-02u-2. Next base: position 51,558 of record NZ_PJBX01000161.1, read on the forward strand.
CAACCATCTCAGGTGAAGTGCCCCAAGAAACCTGCGGCGCTATCTCACTACCATCCAACTCAATCACGCTATCAAATACCGCATCATTATCTGAATACAGGGTGCGCCAATAAGCTTCGGCTTGCTCCCACTGCTCCTCGGTTGGCGCATAAGGACGACCTTTGACATAGTCAATCGTCGTATCATCGACCGCCACCATGCCGACGCGTGCACCCGCTTCAATTGCCATGTTACAGACGGTCATACGACCTTCCATGCTCATGTCTTCAAATACTTGCCCTGCAAACTCAATGGCGTACCCTGTGCCGCCAGCCGTGCCAATTTTGGCAATGATAGCAAGTACCACATCTTTTGAGGTCACGCCAGCGCCAAGCTTACCGGTGACTCGGATTTGCATGTTTTTTGATTTCTTTTGAATCAAACACTGGGTGGCTAGTACATGCTCAACTTCTGAGGTGCCAATACCATGCGCTAAGCAGCCAAGGGCGCCATGAGTAGCGGTATGCGAATCACCACAAACCACCGTCATACCAGGCAAGACCAAACCTTGCTCAGGACCGACCACGTGCAAAATACCTTGACGCGCATCATTAATGGTGAATTCAGCAATATCAAACTTGCTACAGTTCTCATCCAAGGTCAGCACTTGCAGACGCGATACTTTGTCTTTAATACCAGACACACCCTCTAAGCGCTCTTTGGTCACTGTTGGCACGTTGTGGTCGGGGCTTGCGATATTAGCCGACAGACGCCATGGCTCTCGGTTGGCAAGCTCTAAACCTTCAAAGGCTTGCGGACTTGTCACTTCGTGCAGCAAATGGCGGTCGATATAAATCAGGCTCGAACCATCGTCACGCTTGCTGACTTCGTGAGCATTCCAAAGTTTGTCATATAACGTTTGACCGGCCATGTTGCTATCCTTTTATTTACTAATGACTAAATGGCTTATTACTTTACTAATGAAGGTATGACTTAATCTATTTGCTGGCGCACTTTAAGTTGCTGTTTACATCTAATATTTAATTAACCAGAGATTTTATAAAGGCAAATATTTTATAATAATGACTATTTATAGTGCTACAAGCTTGGTAAAACAAGCAATACGCTGTCAAAAATGCGCTTAACAGAATAAATATGTCACAATACGTCTTGATGTCTTGTGATTATAGCAGGCTAATCCTATAATAATAATTGATGATTTTTACATAGTCACAAACTTTTATTTCTAATTCATTTTGATTAGGCCAGCCAACTTTTAATTATAGCTCGCTACTAGCTAAGGACATCGGTGTGAATACCACAAATTTGACGACATTCGTCACGGTTATGCAAACAGGCAGCATTTCAGGTGCCGCAGAAAAGCTGTTTATCACTCAGCCTGCGGTCAGTAAACGTATTAAAAACTTAGAAGACGAATTTAACATCACCCTATTTGATACAGTCGGGCGCGGTATTGTTCCAACGCAAGCGGCCAGTGAGATGTTGCCTCATGCCAAACGCTGGCTTGAAGATTATGAAAACTTTAAAATCAATCTCCAGCACTCGCAGCATATTGTCTCGGGCAAACTTGTTATCGGCACCAGCCACCATATTGGCTTGCACCACTTAGCCCCAGTACTCAAGCATTTTATCCAAGCTTATCCTGCCGTGCAGCTAGAAGTGCATTTTGTCGATTCAGAAACCGCTCATAAAGCGGTGCTCGATGGCGATTTGTCACTCGCATTTTTAACCTTGCCACCCGTCTATGATAAACGCTTAACCTATCATACCTTGTGGTCAGATCCGCTTTACTTTATGACCGGTACGTTATCACCTTTGGCGACCAAGTCCAATGTGACGCTCGAGCAATTGGCGCGCTACCCTGCTATCTTACCGTCTGCCAATACCTTTACTAGCCAAATCACCTTAGCGGAATTTGCCAAACACAATCTAAAACCTTATGCCACTATGAGCACCAACCCATTAGAATCTATTCGGATGTTGGTATCTGTGGGACTTGGCTGGTCGGTACTGCCGCAAACCATGATCAGTCAAGATTTAGAACGTATCGATATGGCCGATAATATCGAATTGCAGCGCTATTTGGGCGTGGTCATTAATCCAAAACTCACCCAATCTAGTAGCGTAACGGCTTTACTAGATTTGCTTGCTCCGATTGACTAAACCATCTATTCAATCATTGGCAAGCGATTTTAAATTATTCGCTAATCAAGGTATTTATTCGATAAAAAGATATTTATTCGATAAATAGGCGCGTTCGCATTTGTGTGACTCATACGTTATAATACGTCTGACGTTGTTTAGATAACATAATTTTACCTTAACCTCACTGATAATCATATATTGAAGACTTCTAGTAATATATGATAGTAAGCAGTAGGTTTGATGGTTTTAAATGATTGGTTATATAAGCGGCTGATATTTATAAACGATGATTTGATGCGAGTGAGAAGATAAGATTGCGATACAAGTTTGCCGTTTGCATTTCATTACGACTTTGTAGGTATCAACCCACAACCACACCAATCATATAAAACTAACAGCAGATTTTGAATAAAAGCCATTATGTCCTACTTAATGGCTTTTTTCGTCTTTAGATTTTTTATCTTGAGATACGTTGAGATAGGGTTTTTTAAGCAGCGTCTTATAAGACTCAATTTTTCTCATTAAAAATAATGACAGCCAACTATGTTGGTTAAGGACAGTTTATATGAACGGAGTTTCTAGTGGTGTGCTGATATCACTTGGCGCCTATTTCTTAGTGATGATTGGGATTGGCGTGTATGCTTATTTTAAGCAAGCCAATGATACTGAAGGCTATATGCTCGGTGGTCGTAGCCTAGGTCCCGCCGTGACCGCTTTATCAGCAGGCGCATCGGATATGTCAGGTTGGTTGCTCCTTGGCCTGCCAGGTGCCATGTATGCTGACGGTGTGGTCAGTGCTTGGATTGCCATCGGTTTGACCTTGGGTGCTTTTTTAAACTACATTATCGTGGCACCGCGTCTTCGCGTTTATACCGAAGTCGCTGACAACGCCATCACTCTACCCGATTACTTTGCCAACCGCTTTGAGGACAAATCGCATTTACTGCGCGTCATTTCAGCCGTGGTAATTATCTTATTCTTTACCGTCTATACCGCCGCAAGTTTGGTCGGTGGCGGTAAGCTCTTTGAAAGCTCGCTCAATCTCTCTTACAGTACAGGTCTGTGGGTGACCGCTGGCGTCGTCGTCGCTTATACGCTATTTGGTGGTTTCCTAGCTGTATCAATGACCGACTTTGTGCAAGGTATTATCATGCTCTTTGCTATGGTAATTGTCCCTATCGTTGCTTTGACTGACCTTGGTGGCGTAAGCGCAACGACCAATGCTATCAGAGCCATCGATCCAAGCATGCTCGATATCACAAGTGGCATGACAGCTTTAGGTATTATCTCCTTACTCGCTTGGGGCCTTGGTTATTTTGGTCAGCCGCATATTATCGTACGCTTTATGGCGATTCGCTCAGTGAAAGATGTACCAACGGCGCGTAATATTGGTATGAGCTGGATGATTATCAGCCTGATCGGTGCTTGTGTTACGGGTATCGCGGGCCGCGCCTACGTACAAAAAACGGCAATGACGCTAGATGACCCTGAAACCATCTTTTTGGTATTCACGCAATTTTTGTTCCACCCACTTGTTTCAGGTTTCTTATTAGCGGCCATTTTAGCCGCAATTATGAGTACCATATCATCACAACTACTCGTGGTATCAAGCTCATTGACCAAAGACGTCTATAAGCTTTTCTTTGATAGAGACGCTCCAGAGGCGCGTCAAGTATTAGTCGGCCGTATCTCAGTTATTGTGGTTGCCGTTGTTGCTATTTTGCTGGCGTCTAATCCAGAAAGCTCTGTATTGAACTTAGTTTCTAATGCTTGGGCAGGATTTGGTGCCGCATTCGGGCCTTTGGTTATTTTCAGTCTGACATGGCGCGGCATGAACCGCAATGGCGCTGTCGCTGGCATGGTAGTTGGTGCATTGACTGTTATCCTGTGGGTCTATGGCCCGTTCGAGATGAATGGCGTCGCACTAAACAATTGGTTATACGCTATCGTTCCAGGCTTTATCTTAAGTACCATCGCTATCTTTGCTGTCAGTATCATGACTGGTGGTCCAAGACCGTCAGTATCTGCTAAGTATAAAGAGATGGAAATGAACTTAGATAAATAAGCCATTATTGTTTACGGTTCTGTTAATAATGCTGTTAATAAAAAGACCTCGCTAATCGTAGCGAGGTCTTTTAGTATCAACGTTTTATATCTTATTAGAAAGTTTTGGTTAGTAATACTGTCGCTGATTTTTCATCTCGGTCATCATAGTAAGCAAAATTGCTCGATGTGGTTTCATAATCAAACACCAAACGTGGCGTGAGTCCTAGTAACGTAAAATCTCGCTTCCATACTTGCAAGCCCAATGAGGCAGTTTTGTCTTCTCTGGTCGAGCCGGGCACGCCGCCTACGGCATTATAATAGCCTTTCCATGCGCCGCTTCCTGCGGGATATGCATCGGCAGGATCATCATATTTTTTTATACCATAGCCTACTGTCGCAAGTGTGGAAAGACCGCGTTTCCACTCACGGCTCCAACCAACATTTACTGAACTACGATCGTAGCTAATGATATTCGATTTAGGAACATCGTTCTGATAAGTGCCTACACCGCCATAAAAGTACTCTTTCGCGTCTTTAATATAAAAAGCATTTAAGCCTAAGAACTGACCATCTGTTTCACGGTTTGAATTGCTGTCATCCTCAAAGGTTTCTTTGGAGACAATAAAAAAAGCGACCCAACTGGATCGCTTTTCTGTTAATGCTTTAATGACTTACAATAAATTCTTATTTTCCTTGATAAGACAATTTCATACCAAGGATATAGCCGTCATTGTCTTGGAAGTCACCTACGATCTGCTTAGTAGGTAATTGTCCTTTAGCATCGCCGAACCATAAGTATTTACCGCCTGCTGATATCGCCCACTCAGGAGTAACGTTGTATTTAGCGCCAAGACCGACGCTATAATAGCCATCGATTGGTCCTAATGACGTTGTTGGATCACCTGAACCACTATCCCAACCAACGGTTCCGCTAACCGCTAAGGCTGGTGCTAAACGTTTGGCAAGACCAAGCTCTACTTGCCATTGGTCATCGTCATAATCGACTAAGTTTAAACCGTCAGGACCGTAGCTTCCTTTACTGACTTCATTATATAAAGGCGGCGTAATTTTAAAATCACCCCACGGTACCCAACGTACTTTTGCAGTGGCTAACATCGTTGGGTTAATACCAGTTTGGAAATCAAAGTTTACTGATTTTGGAGTAGTAATCTCCATGTTAGTAGTTTGAGTCGAAGGAAGCTTGCCACCACTTGCAATAGGAGCAATAGGATAGCTTTCATAAATATTCATACTATGGTCAATTTCAGATCTATATGTCAAAGCAGCTTTTAGGGCAATTTCTGGTTTACTATACGATACACCTGCCAACCAACCATAATCCTGATCAGGACTAACATGAGAAGTATAATTTGTCGCAGGACCATATGCACTACCACGCAATCTTACATCTGCCTTAATACGCTGAGCGACTGGGCCGCCATAAATTTGGAACTCTTTATTAGCACCGAACTTAGCTCCTAAAATAGCTGTCAGACTCTCAGAGCGCACTTCAACATTCGTACCTTCGGTATTAGCAAGCTGCTCAATAGCATAATCATTTAGCGCTCCTAATTTTTCACCAGCAGCAATTTGCGCTTTACCAGCCTCAATCTGAGGACGCAAAACTGGTTCTAGCGCAGGATTTGCTGCAATTGCCGCTTCACCTTGTCTAACTTCTTCTCTTCCTGCGGCGAGATCATCTTGAATAGACTCTACATAAGCATTTAAACTTCCAGCATTAGTAATACCTGGTATCTTTTGCTGCGAAATAAGCCCATCTATTGCTGCAGTTGGAGCACCCGTAAAGTTATTATCTCCACTATAAGCAGCAGCAGCACCAAACGGCTCATCGTATAGAACACCGACACTAAACGTATCATTGATATCAGTTTTTACACCATAACGGAAAAAATCATAAGATTCAGCAACTTCACCCGTACTCCTACCTTGGACATAACCGGCATCATCAGTGGCAACACGTTGATTATCATAACCGCTAACATCAGCGTCGATATAGGTATATACAGCTTCGGCATAAGTGCCATCTTGTAAGAATGCAGTGATATCTTGACCTGAACGATCAAGACCTGCAGCGTTAGTCATACTGGCTACAGAAAGAGTAGCTATCGCTACAGCAAGAGTTTTTAAATGAAAAGTAGCGCGCATTGTATATCTCCAAACATCCTCGTTGTTTAATCGTTGTAATAATCAACATTTAGCATTGTTACGCAAAATATATGATTATGTAAACGATGTCCTAAAATGAATAGTAATGACTTTCTGACATTAAAACAACAATTAAAACGCTTTATTTCTTGTTAATGACTGAGCGGTACAAAAAATTAAATTAATTTAATAAACAATAGTTTGCTAAATATACAATCATTAATTCCTAATTAACACTATTGGCGAACTTAAATGGAAAAACATAGGTTTTTATTCTTAAATTAAAAGATATTGATTATTGTATTTTTCTTTATTACAAACATAAAAAAACGACCCATTCAAGGTCGTTTTTTATCTATAAAATATAATTTATATAAATATTAGAAATTTATAGTTTACTTAGCTTGATAAGATAATTTCACGCCAAGTGCAAAGCCGTCGTTGTCTTCAAACTTACTAACAACTTGCTTGGTTGGAATTTGACCGTCAGCATCACCGAACCATAGGTATTTACCACCAGCAGACACTGCCCAGTTTTCCGTGATATCATATTTACCACCTAGACCGACACTGTAATAACCTTCAATTGGGCCAAGTGAAGTGACAGGGTTGCCAGCTCCACTATCCCAGCCAACGGTACCGCTAACAGCAAACTTTGGTGCTAAACGCTTAGCGAGACCTAACTCTACCTGCCATTGGTCCTCATCGTAGCTTACCAATGCTAGACCTTTATCGTCTTTCGTCGCAACTTTACTCACATCGTTGTATAACGACGGTACGATAGCAAAATCACTCCAAGGTACCCAGCGTACTTTTGCCGTCGCTAGTGTCGTTGGATTGATACCTGTTTGAAAGTCAAAGTTAACTGACTCTGGCGTATTGATTTCGATATCAGTATGTCTGGTAGTTGATAGCGGTACACCAATAGTGGCACCAGCAGCAGTAGCAAGAGGGAAAGTTTCAAACGCTTTTGCGTTATGTTTGATTTCAGAGCGATAGGTCAATGCTGCTTTCAGGGCAATTTCAGGCTTACTATACGCCATACCAGCGATCCAACCATAGTCTTGGTCGTTGCTAACATGAGTGGTATAGCCTGTTGCTGAGCTGTATGCGTCACCACGCAACTTCACATCTGCTCTCACACGTTGGGCAACTGGGCCACCATACGCTTGAAACTCTTTGTTAGCACCAAACTTAGCACCAAGAATACCAGTAATGCTTTCTGTACGTACTTCCACTTGTGTCGCTTCACCTGCAACTGCTGCTAAACCTTTGGCCGCTTCCAGACCAATTAGCTGACCCTGAGCCGCTTGTAGTTGCTCAGCTGTCAAACCACCTGGATTACCTGGAGTAAGCGCACCTTGCAACTGTGGTATCAATACGCCATCGACATAAGCTTCGGTAACATTAGGGATCTTTGTAAAATCTTGGATGATAGCATCAGCATCTGTATTGGTAATAAAGTCGTTTTTACCATTGTAGTCAGCTGCAGCGCCAAATGGCTCGTCATACAAGATACCGATACTAAAGGTCTCATTGATATCTGCTTTTACCCCATAACGAAAAAAGTCGTAATCTTCTGCGATATCATCAATTTTATTGCCTGACGAATCCTTGCCACTGACATCGGCATCGATATAGGTATAAACGGTTTCGGCATAGGTGCCATCTTGTAAGAATGCCGTGATATCTTGACCTGAACGATCAAGACCTGCCGCACTAGCGATACTAGCTGCAGAAAGGGCAGCCAAAGCTGCCGTAAGAGTCTTTAGATTGAAATTTGCGCCCATTGTGTATCTCCAAACATCCACATTGTTTTACCGCTACACCGAACTTTGTTAGGTAGACAGTGTCTAAGGTGAAGGATACTAATGTTTTTTTTACATTAAGACAACCTAAAAACACATTATTTCTCTAATATGACTCAATAGTCATCGTACGGTGTATTTATGCAAAAACACACATATACGCTTATCATAAACAGCTCATCAGACGGCTTATCAGTAATAGGTGTTTTTCCATTTAATAGTGTGGCGGTCTATCTGCCACAACATCAAACGGCGCCACACCGCCCTCTCCATCTTGGCTTTCGACTTGCTTATAGATAAACTGCACCTGTCGCTGCAAGGTTTGGATATCTCTGTCTTGACGCGTAATAACCTCATCAAGCCGTTCTACGGTAACCTCAAGGTGAGACAGGTTCATCTGTAATTCAATAACCTGTGCTTGTAAATCCGCTTGGGTATCTGACAGCTTAGCTTGACTATTGGAAGTTTTACTATCTATCGAATTCAGTTCATTCATATTTTTCTCAATACCAGATAATGTAGTCATGACCTTTGTCAAATCTCACCCATGACCATTTAAAACAATCGTTATAAAACAGTGCTTATAAATGCATTTACGCATACTACAGTTAGGTGGCAGCATGTTATACTGCTAGCAATTTTGCAACAACCCCTACCTCACTATTATATAAGCTTAAGATATTCTATGGCATTGATACATTTAAAAGATATTCACTTAGCCTTTGGCGTCGCTCCTGTTCTTGACGGCATTGATTTTGCGATTAATGCGGGCGAGCGTGTGTGTTTGATTGGCCGCAATGGCGAAGGTAAATCCACCTTATTTAAACTGATTAACGGCTCATTGCAGCCTGACAGCGGTGAGATTATCACCAATAGCAGCATGCGTGTTGCGATGCTAGAGCAAGACGTCCCTGAAACCAGCGGTCGTATCTTGGACATCGTGATGGGCGGTAGCCGCCGTACCGCTGATTTGCTCATTAACTATAACAAGCAAGTCGATATGTGTGCCAACGGCGATATGGACGCTTGCGAGCATATGGCAACCCTGCAGCATGATATCGATGCGGTACATGGCTGGGATTTAGAGCGCGATGCGACCCGTTTGATTACGACCATGGGACTCGACCCTGAAGCTGACCTGTCTTCACTCTCTGGTGGTCGTAAACGCCGTGTGCTACTTGCTCGTGCACTAGTCACTAAGCCTGATGTGCTATTACTCGATGAGCCAACCAACCATTTAGACGTTGAAAGTATCGAATGGTTGGAGCGCTTTTTACTCGACTGGCAAGGTCTGACGTTATTGTTCGTGACGCACGATAGAGCATTTGTCAATAAGCTTGCCACCCGTATCGTTGAGCTTGATCGCGGTCAATTGACGAGCTATGACGTGACCCAAGGCGCTAAAGGGTATGCGCGTTATCAAGAATTAAAAGAGCAGCAGCTACTCGCTGAAGAAAAAAACAATGCTAATTTTGATAAAAAATTGGCACAAGAAGAAGTTTGGATTCGCCAAGGTATCAAAGCGCGTCGTACCCGTAACGAAGGCCGTGTCCGTGAGCTAAAAGCTCTGCGCGAAGAGCGTAAAGGCCGCCGCGAGCAAGTCGGTAACGTCAATATCACCATGGGTGAAGGCGAGAAAAGCGGCAAGCTGGTTTGTAAAGTTAAGAACCTGCATCTGGAATATGATGGCAACGTCTTAGTCGACAACTTTAGCACCATGATTATGCGCGGTGACAAAATCGGTATCGTCGGTCCCAACGGCGCGGGTAAAACCACGCTAATTAAAGCCCTGCTCGATATGTCCGACGATGAAGTCACTAAAACAGGCACGGTCGAGCTTGGCACCAATTTACAAATTGCCTTTTTCGATCAGCTGCGTGATCAGTTAGATCTAGAAGCCAGCGTGGCGCAAAACGTCTCAGAAGGTTCTGACTTCGTCGAAGTTGGTGGTCGCAAAACGCACATCATGAGCTACCTGCAAGATTTCTTATTTGCCCCAGAGCGTGCGCGTACTCCTGTTAAAGCCTTATCAGGTGGTGAGCGTAACCGTGTGTTATTGGCTAAGCAATTATTAAAGCCTGCTAACATTCTAGTGCTCGATGAGCCAACCAACGACTTGGATATGGCCACCCTTGAGCTATTAGAAGAGTCGGTTGCCAGCTTCAACGGTACTATCTTGCTGATTAGCCATGACCGCTCATTTATGGACAACGTCGTCACTTCTACTTGGGTATTTGACACGGATGAAGATGGTAATGGCATCGTCAAAGAATATGTCGGGGGCTATCAAGAATACTTGGTACAAAAAAACCGTGAAGAAGAAGCGAAAGCTAAGAAAACTAAATCGTCTAACGATAATGCTGCTAGTAGCAAAGCTAACAATAAAGCTACGGTCGCGGCAAAGTCTAATACCGCTGCCAAAAAGCTTAACTACAATGAACAGCGTGAACTCGATAATTTGCCAAAAGAAATTGCTGCGTTAGAAGCTGAGCAAACGGAGCTGGAAGAAAAGCTGGCTGATGGTTCTTGGTTTACGAAAGATATGGAAGCCGCTACAGCTGCCAGTGAGCGTTTATTAGTCATCGAAGATGAGATGATGACTAAGCTTGAGCGCTGGCATACGCTTGAGAGTTAATATTGTCTAGCGCTATTTATCACTACATAACCTTTATATCGAAAATGGTGAAGGGTTATAAATAGCTTACGACCACTTACAACCGTGTAATGTGCGGAAAGTTAGTGAACATTGTCTTGATTTCAAGTATCATTCCCTATTGCTGAATACCCTTATTAATTATAAGGTCATTATTCATAATAGTCTTGTTGATAAAAAAGCGTACTTTAAGGTAGGTTAAATGTTGATAATTAAACAGTTTTAGACTAATTATCTTGTTTAACACTGAAGTACGCTTTCTCAAGGCTGCTTTATTTTTAACACAATAATTTATTTTATGACCGAAATAGCTTAGAATAGCAACAATTAGCAAAATTAGGCACAGCTAACGTGGCTTGATAATTGTCATTTTCTAAGCCACAAACCCAGTGTGGGATAATCCCATTTCATTCACCTGGAGGAAGTATTAATGAGCCATGCCGAAGGCGTTAACGTACAACGTCGTAGAGTTCTTATTGCCTCGACTGCCGTCATTGGTGCAGCTGGGGTAGCTGCTGTGGCGACACCTTTTGTCCGTTCTTGGACTCCGAGCGCAAAAGCCGAGGCTGCAGGTGCTGCAGTGACCCAAGATATTGGTTCTATCGAAGCAGGACAGATGATTGTCGTCAAATATCGGGGCAAACCTATCTTTGTGGTCAAGCGCACTGAAGAGATGCTGACTACGTTAGAATCAGTGAAGCCATTACTGTCAGACCCTGATTCAGATGAGTCGCTACAACCAGAATATTGTAAAAACCCTGAGCGCTCTTTATCACCAGAAGTCTTGGTGGTAGAAGGCGTCTGTACACATTTAGGCTGCGCACCAAACTACCGTCCTGATGTGGGCGCAGCTGATTTAGGCGGTAATGACTGGTACGGTGGATTTTTCTGCCCATGTCATGGCTCTAAATACGATTTATCGGGTCGTGTTTATAGTGGTGTCCCTGCACCGCTTAACTTACCAATCCCAGAGTACAGCATGGATGGTACTATCTTGACGATTGGGGAGGCTTAATATGAGCATGGGTAAAAAATTAATGCATTGGGTGGACGCGCGCTTTCCTGCGACTGAAACCTATGAATATCACATGTCAAAGTACTATGCACCAAAGAACTTTAACTTTTGGTACTTCTTTGGCGTGTTATCAATGGTGGTATTGGTCAACCAGCTAGTGACTGGTATTTGGCTAACGATGATGTACAACCCAAGTGCCGAAGGGGCATTTGCGTCTGTTGAATATATCATGCGTGATGTCAAAGGTGGTTGGCTCATCCGTTATATGCACTCGACGGGCGCATCTGCGTTCTTCGTCGTCGTATATTTGCATATGTTCCGCGCCTTGCTATACGGCTCATATCAAAAACCGCGTGAGCTTATTTGGCTCATCGGTATGGGTATTTACCTAGCATTGATGGCAGAAGGTTTCTTCGGTTACCTACTTCCTTGGGGCAACATGTCATTCTGGGGCGCTCAGGTTATTCTAAACTTACCTGCAGCTCTACCTGTCATTGGGGACGGTCTTGCTGAATGGGTACGTGGTGATTATATCATCTCAGGTATCACTCTAAACCGCTTCTTTGCTTTGCACGTTGTTGCTATTCCACTTGTCCTTGTCGGCTTAGTGTTTATGCATTTAGTAGCACTACACCACGTTGGTTCAAACAACCCTGATGGCATTGATATTAAAAAGCTAAAAGACAAGAATGGCGTACCATTAGACGGTATCGAATTCCATCCGTACTATACTGTGCATGACATGGTTGGTATTGTGGTCTTCTTTATCTGTTTCTTTGCAGTAGTATTCTTCTTCCCAGAAGGCGGCGGTTTCTTCCTTGAGCCACCAAACTTTGAAGCAGCAAACTCACTGAAAACACCTGCGCATATTGCACCAGTATGGTACTACACACCTTTTTATGCCATCTTACGTGCAGTTCCTAATAAGCTTGGTGGTGTGATTGCAATGGGCGGTGCGATTGCCTTCCTATTCTTAATCCCATGGCTTGATAGATCGCCTGTACGCTCGATACGTTATAAAGGTATTCTGTCAAAGATTGCACTTACTGTCTTTGCTATCAGCTTTGTGGTATTAGGCTACTTGGGTGCGACACCTGCAACGCCAACAGCGACGATTTTGGCACGTATCTTTACCATTCTGTATTTCTTGTTTTTCTTATTGATGCCGTTCTACACAGCTATTGAGAAGTGTAAACAGCCACCAGAACGCGTTACCGGAGGTCACTAATGAGCACGCTAATTAAATCCCTAGCTGGTCTAGGCTTAGGCGCCGCGCTGATGTTGACTGCTGGCACTGCAAGCGCATCAGGTGGTGGTTGTGGTACTTTTACCAATGCTGATGGCGTGGTTGAACACTTAGCTTGTAGCACCGCCCCTATTGATTTTACCAATAAGGGTTCGCTACAAAACGGTGCGAAAATCTTTATGAACTACTGCGCTGGGTGTCACTCAGCAAAGTATGTTCGTCATTCGCGCATTGCTAAAGACTTAGAGATACCGCCTGAGCTGGTTGAAAAGTATTTGATGGTCACCACCGATGAAATCGGTGACCATATCAATGCTGAGATTGACCCTGACGTTCAAGCATCATGGTTTGGCGCGGCACCTCCGGACTTGTCACTTGAAACAAGACTACGCGGTGATGACTGGGTTTATACTTACCTTCTATCGTTCTATGAAGATCCAAGCCGTCCTTGGGGCTCGAACAACTTAGTACTTGCAAACGCTGCTATGCCGCACGTGTTGCATAATATGCAAGAAACGTTGAGTGAAGAAGAGTTTGAATCTGAAGTTGGTGACTTGGTTAACTTTATGGCGTGGATGGCAGAGCCGGTACGTCATGACCGTCAAGTAATCGGTTTCTTTGTGATTTTATTCTTATTAGTACTGCTCATTCCAGTTTACCTGTTAAATAAAGAGTTCTGGAAAGACGTAAAATAATAAAGCAATAAAGATCCAAAATTAATCTAAAAAATAAGCACTACTTCGGTAGTGCTTTTTTTATGTTT